>DAOUSP010000215.1 GCA_030627155.1 Candidatus Aminicenantota bacterium | reverse complement strand
TTCCATTTGTAATATTCTTGATTACATGTACTGATTTCCCTGGACCAGTCATAGCTAAATCCTAATTCTTTCAACTGGTTTTTCATATATAAGACGTTCTCAAGGGTCCATTCTTGCGGGTGGACACCCATTCGTATGGCAGCATTTTCTGCAGGCATTCCCAGGGCATCCCAGCCAATCGGGTGAAGCACATTAAATCCTTTCATTATTTTGCAGCGCGAAATCACATCTCCAATAGAATAATTCCGCACATGCCCCATGTGAATCTGGCCTGAAGGGTAGGGAAACATTTCCAGGCAATAAAATTTTTCCCTAAGGGGATCCTCAACAGAACGAAATGCCCCTTCTTTTTCCCATCTTTCCTGCCATTTTTCTTCGATATCTTTGAATTTATATTCAGCTTTCATTTTTTTATTGTTCCTGATTCTTTTGGGATTTAACTTAAATAGAAATAAATTCAGCTTTTCATATTAGTTTCATCGGTCTGAAAAGTCAAGGAGGACTCCCCATGTACATTCTTTTGAAAACCTCCTTGACAAAAGCTTCTTTTTTAGAAAAGAATTAAAAACCAGATGAATTTTTTACCTAAAGGCAGATATAATTTCGATTAGACCATGGCTATTCTTGAAGTCGACAATCTCAAAGCAGGTTATGAAAATAACTTTGTTATTAAAAACCTCTGCTTCTCTATTGAAAAAGGAGAGTTCATCTGTATCTTAGGTCGTAATGGCTCTGGGAAAAGCACTCTTATCAAAGCCCTCCAGGGACTGCTTCGAACTATCTCAGGGAAAATCACGATCGATGGTACGAATTTATTTTCTTTAACGCAAAGGCAGATTGCCAGAAAAATCGCTTATGTTCCTCAAATGTTCAATTTAGCATTTGAATTCAGCGTTAATGAAATCGTTTACATGGGAAGATATGCCCATCAGAGACGCTTAAATGGAGGCTCCCCCAGTGATAAGCGGATTGTCAATGAAGTCATGGAATTAACTGGAATTTCCCACCTTACAGACAAAAAAATTGCTCATCTCAGCGGCGGCGAGCGGCAAAGGGTTTTCATTGCGCGCGCTTTGGCTCAGGACACACCTCTTCTCTTCCTCGACGAACCCAGTTCTCATTTAGACATCAATTACCAGGTTGAAATTTACAAAATCCTCAAATTTCTTCAGGAAGAAAAAGGGAAAACCATCCTCTCTACAGAGCATAACATTAACCTTGTAATCCCTTATGCTCAGACGCTTATTTTCCTGAAGGACGGAAAATTATATGACCAGGGTCCCCCAGAAAAACTAATTACAAAAAGCAATATAAAAGATGTCTTCGATGCCAATGTAGATATAAGGAAAAACATTCATTCACAACTCCCAGAAATTTCCCTTATCCCTCCAAAAGCAAAAAATCAATGAATAAGATAAAAATCTTTGCCTTCCTCTTGCTTCTTTTGCTCCTGGAATCCACCTCGAGCAGTCAAGAAAGAGTCATCAAAGATGACCTTGGCTTTCCCTTCAATATAAAAGCCCCTCCAGAAAGAATCGTCTCGCTTGCTCCAAATATCACAGAGATTCTCTTCGCTTTAGGCCTTGAAGACAAAATAACCGGAGTCACCAGATACTGTGATTTTCCAAAGGAGGCACAAACAAAAGAAAAAATCGGAGGAATGGTAGATCCCAACCTTGAGAAAATCAAATCCCTAAATCCAGACCTTGTTGTTGCCTTCAGAGGCAACCCCCTTGGAATTCTCAACCGACTTCGCAAGCTTCACTGTCCAGTTTTCGTTCTTGAACAGGGCACTACTATTGAGTCAGTATTTGAGACCATCCGCAAGGTCGGAATCGTCACACAAACCGAAATCCAGGCACATGTTCTTATCCAGTCACTTGAAAAACAATATACAGCAATACTGGAAGCTGTAAAGAAAACCAGCCACAGGCCAAAGGTTTTTGTGTCTTTACATGGCGCCGGACTCTGGACATGCGGCAAAAACAGTTTTCTCAGCGATCTTATCACCAAGGCCGGTGGTGTCAATATAGCAGAGCAAGTGGACAGAAAATGGCTTCTCTATAATAAAGAAGAACTCATCCATAAAAATCCCGAAATCATTATTATTCTGTCAAGCTCGGAAACTGGGTTTTCAAGAGCTAAAGACTGGATAAAAAATGAAGCTCATCTCGAAAGCATCACTGCTGTTGCTTCCGGTCGCATTTACTATCTGGATGAAAACATAGCGAGCCGCCATGGGCCAAGAATCATAGAAGCTCTCAGGAACCTGGCAAGCATCCTTCATCCAGGAGAGTTTAAACTCAAATGAAGAACATGCATAGACAAAGGGTAAAGCTTTTATTGTCCCTCATTCTTCTGCTTATTCTCGGATTTTTTGTTTCTCTTCTTAAAGGTCCAGTCAAAACTAATATTTTAGACTTATGGCATTTTATTGCTCAAAATGATGCAACATATTCGACAATTTTTCTTAACCTTCGACTTCCACGTATCCTCCTGGCTTTTCTTGTAGGAGCTTCCCTTTCCCTGTCTGGAGCAATTCTCCAGGGTTACTTTCAAAACCCAATGGCAGGCCCATTTGTAATAGGGGTATCCTCTGGGGCATCTTTTGGTGCAGTGCTTTCAATTTTCCTTGGTCTGAATATTCAGGTGTATGGATTTTCACTCCAGAGTATTTTTGCCTTCGGGTCAGGATTTGCCATTGTTTCTTTCGTATACCTTTTGTCCCAGAAAAAAGGAGTCTTCAAGGTTGAAACACTGCTTTTAACAGGAATCGCAGCAGGCGCCTTGGCTTCATCGTTCACATCATTTTTAATATTTTTTAAATCGAATTCCTTTGAACAGGCGGTCTTCTGGCTCCTTGGGAGCCTTGCTCTTTCTGACTGGATACATGTGAATGCTGTTTTCCCTTATTTCATTCTTTGCCTAAT
>DAOUSP010000242.1 GCA_030627155.1 Candidatus Aminicenantota bacterium | reverse complement strand
TTTGAGAATTGTTTTACAAACCTTTCCTTTTTCTTCTGTTATATCTTTTTAATGCATTTAAAAAGCGTTTATATTCTTTCTTATCAATATTAAGGTTAATTAATGCTTCTTTGTATTTTCTGTTTGGAGTTTCTTTAAGTACTAAACATATGATTTCCCAAATTTGGCCCTTATTTAATTCATTTCGCTTAAAAGGTTCATGCACAGTTTGCCAGTAATCTGCTCCATGCTTTAGTTTTTTGTATATATCTAAAGCATCGAAATTAAATGAGCTTTTTACTCCTATATCTTTTTCTGAGTTACTGTTCCTTTCTATGTTTATATCTTCTGCACTAATTTCATCTCCCTTTGAGAAAACATGTGCTCTTTTTATGATATTCTCTAATTCTCTTATGTTCCCTGGATAATGGTATCCCATAAGTTTTGCTAATGCTTCCTTGCTTATTCTTTTATTTCCATTATTTTGTTTGCTCTCCTCTTCTAAAATATGTTCCGCTAACATTGGAATGTCTTCTTTTCTTTCCCTAAGGGGTGGTATGTATAATTCCAATACACATATTCTGTAATATAAATCTTCTCTAAATCTTCCTGCCTCTACCATTTTTTTTAGATCTTTATTTGTTGCAAAAATAAAACGAACATCTATTTTTCGTTTTCTGTTATCACCCAGTCTCCATATCTCTTTGCGTTCAATCACTCTTAAGAGTTTAGCTTGAATATGGAGAGGAATCTCTGAAATTTCATCAAAAAAGAATGTCCCTCTATTTGCCTCTTCTATTAATCCTATTTTATCCTGCCTTGCATCTGTAAATGCAAATTTCTTGTATCCATATAACTCTGATTCAATCAAATTCTCAGGTATACAAGAAGAATTTATTGGAATAAACGGGCCTTCACTTCTTTTACTCCCATGATGAATTATTCGAGCAACTATTTCCTTCCCTACCCCAGTCTCCCCAAGAAGCAGCACAGGATTGTTAGAAAGAGTGACTCTTTTAATAAATGAACGGATGTTTTCTGCAACCACACTTTTGCCAATAATGATTTTTGGAACATCATAAATGTTATAAGTTTCCATTCAATTCCCCCTTGGCACGCCGTCTTTTATAAATCTGCTAAATCTATTAGTCGAATAAAACAGCAAAAAGTTGAAATTTATTTTTGTTTTTCTCCAACAACCCCCCTAAAAACCTTGCACTTTTGTATGGAAACTTTCATACATGTACAGAAGAAAAGACAATAAAACATGCCTTTTAGAAAAAAGCGGAGATAATCTTCCTTAATTAGCCCGAAGCTTACTCCAGTATTTTATCAATAATCCTGTTGAGATGAACCCGGTTGTAGTTAGAATAACTGCTGGTATAGCATTGCCGTAAATCCAATAACCAGTGGCAAACAGTGCGCTATAAACTGCAGAACACCCAAAAACCATACACAGCAGCCCCATAGGAACATCCCATGGAGCACCAGGAGTTTCAATGGAATCATTATCCTTAGCGGCCTGTTCTATCACTCTTTTCCACCCTGGCCCTCCTGGCTTCACAAGGCGATAGAATGAACGCAGTATCTTTGTATCCGACGGTTTAGTCAGCATCGTCACACTAATCCAGCAAATAGTTGTAATACCAACTCCCACACACAACTGGATTGGAGTCGAGAGACCAGGAAGCCCGGTTTTTGGATGAATTATCTGCAAATATACAGCTACCAGAAAGGAAACTATCATTGCTGTTAATTCACTGAAAGGATTAATCCGCCACCAAAACCATCTTAAAATGAAAAGCAATCCAGTCCCCGCACCAACCTGAAGTAAAATATTAAATGCCTGCAGGGCATTACTTAGCAATAATGCCACAAGACAAGCTAAAACCATCAACGCTACAGTGGACAGGCGGCCAATAAGAACCTGATTTTTTTCATCCGCTTTGGGATTTATAAAGCGCTTATAAAAATCGTTTACTACATATGAAGAACCCCAGTTTAAATGCGTGGAGATTGTGGACATAAAAGCTGCAATTAAAGAAGCAACCGCAATCCCTAATAGTCCATGCGGGAGAAATGTCAGCATTGCAGGATAAGCCATGTCGTGTCTCACTACCGAAGAATTAACAAGTGGAAATGCTGCCCGCAGTGATTCTAAATCCGGAAACACCAAGAGCGAACACAGCGCAACAATTATCCATGGCCAGGGGCGTAATGCATAATGAGCAGCATTGAAAAACAATGTTGCTCCTATTGCATGTTTCTCTGTTTTTGCCGACAGCATACGCTGTGCGATATACCCTCCGCCGCCTGGCTCTGCGCCTGGATACCAGACACTCCACCATTGGACAGCAAGAGGCAGAACAAGAATTGTGAGAACTGCTTGAGAGTTTGAAAAATCAGGAAGAAGACTTAATTTTGAAACTACTGCTTCATTGCTAAGCAATGCGTTCAACCCTCCAACCTGAGGTAATCGGACAGCGACAACAGCAGCACCAATTGCTCCAATCATTGCTATCGCAAATTGAAAGAAATCTGTAAGCAAAACACCTCTTAATCCGCCAAGAGTGCTGTAAACAACT
>DAOUSP010000052.1 GCA_030627155.1 Candidatus Aminicenantota bacterium | reverse complement strand
ATGATCTCCTTCATTTTGTCTTTTATAGAATATTTTTTCCCTTCCAATATTTTTATATTTTCTTTTTGTTTTTTCTTCATTAAAGAGAAGAAGGCCTCTGTGAGATTAAACATGGAAATTTCAGTTAATTCAATTTCATCTGTTTTTAACTGAGGAGGATAGGATGTCCTTTGCCAGATTTTTAATTGATGCTGTTCTTTTTCGCGCAGTATATGACATGCGGCTTTTATTTTCTGATGGTCAAGAAGTCTATTGACAAGTACTTGGCGAGGGTCGTCATCGTCTTCCAATCCTTTCTCTCGAGGAAGTAGCATTTGAGACTTTATATAGATGAGAAGAGTTGCAATTAGCAAGAACTCAGCTTCACGTTCGAGGTTTATTTTTTCCTTATTGTTTAGATATATCAGGTATTCTTTAGTAATAGTGGCGATAGGGATGTCATGAATATCGATTTTTTTCTTTCTGATTAGAAAAAGCAGAAGGTCCAAAGGTCCCTGAAAAACATCTAATTGAACTTGATAGCTTTTTGGTATTTCCATAGATAATTTTCAAAATGGATTATTTAAAAACCAATAGCCGCCCTGACTTCTTCCATTGTATTTTGAGCTACTTCTCTTGCTCTTTTATTTCCTTTTTCTAAAATTTCCCAGACTAAATGACGGTTATTCTCGAAATTTTCCCTTTTTTCCCAGAATGGGGTGAGCCTTTTGATGAGACTTTCAATGACAACATTTTTGCATTCCAAACAACCGATTTTGGCTGTCTGGCAGTTCTTGGCTAAGACAGCTCTCTTTTCTTTTGCCACGAATGCTTTGTGTAATGTAAACACAGGACAATCTTTTGGAACACCAGGGTCTGTCTTCCGCTTGCGCCTTGTGTCTGTCATCATTGTTGAGATTTTTTCCTGGATGACTTCTGGAGGATCTTTCAGGTAGATAGCGTTTCCGAAGGACTTGCTCATTTTCCGGCCATCTGTTCCCGCCAACTTAGGGACTTCAGTAAGGAGCATTTGAGGTTCAGGGAAAATATTTCCATAAAGGCGATTAAACCGCCTTGTGATTTCCCGTGCTAATTCAAGATGAAATGCCTGGTCTTCCCCTACAGGAACGATTTCAGCTTTGTAAACGAGAATGTCTGCTGTTTGGAGAACAGGATATCCAAGGAATCCATAAGTGTTCAAATCTTTATCAGGGAGATCATTTTGCATTTCTTTGAATGTGGGCACTCTTTGGAGCCAAGGCAAGGGGATAATCATCGAAAGCAGGAGATGGAGTTCTGCATGTTCTTTGACTTCTGATTGTATAAAAAGCACGCTCTTTTCCGGGTTTATTCCTATGCTTAACCAGTCTGCGGCCATTTCAAAGATGTTTTCTTTGATGGCTTTTGAATTTTGATACTCAGAACTGAGTGCATGCCATGTGACAATCGAATAAAAACACAGGTATTTTTCCTGCAATTTGATCCAATTTGGAAGGGCCCCGGCCAAGTGCCCGAGATGAAGGGGGCCTGTGGGTCGCATCCCGCTCAGTACTGTTTTTTTCTTATGTGCTTTCATTCTTAGAAAAAAATAATTGTGTAAATAATTATTTCAATGGGACGAATAATAATATGAAGAAGTCCCAAATATATCAAACCTAAAATGATTAGAAATCCAAACGGGCGAATCTGGTCAAATTTTCTGGCAGATTCTTCCGAAAGAAGCCCCATCAGAATGCCGCTTCCATCAAGTGGAGGAATAGGAATCAGATTGAACACAGCTAAGTATGTATTAATGAGAACACTGTAAAAAAGAATAAGTGTCAGTCCTTCAAGAGGATGAAATCCTGGGGGAAGACCTCCTCGACCAAGAAGAAATCCTATTAGAAAATTACGGGCTACGGGGCTAAAAATTTTCAAAAGAACAATGATAAATAAAGATACGGCAGAGACAATGAGATTTGCCGCAGGGCCGGCTGCAGAAATCCAAAGGTTATCACGCCTTGGATTTCTTAAATTTATCGGGTTTACAGGAACAGGTTTAGCCCAACCAAAAGCTGGAAGCCCCATGAACACTAAAATAAAAGGGAAAAGCACGGTTCCTATTGGGTCAATATGGGCTATTGGGTTAAGAGTGACCCGGCCTAATGCGTAAGCTGTGGGGTCTCCCATTTTATAGGCGGCCCAGCCATGCGATGCTTCATGCACTGTAATGGCAAAGAGCAGCACAAAGAGACTTATGATAATAGAGAAAATATTCATTTTATTTCAGATATATTTTATAACACATCATTTTTAAAGAGTAAACCGAAAAACAGAAGTATCAGCTGTAACTTGAGCCATATTACTGAGGGATATTATATAAAAACAGGATAGATAAAAGTTTTGCAACCTTTATCTATCCTGCCAAGTAAGCTTTACCGACCTATAAAAAAATTCAGCTTTATGCTCGGTACTTTCCTTTAGCTATTGAGAATCTTTTCAACCTCTTCTTTGTCCACTTCTGTAATGAATGTAATGCCGCTTATATCTGCAGCATCACGAGTCAGGGCAGCAATGTCGTTGCGTGTGATATAACTCAGGTTGAACTTTCTATTACCTGCCATAAGCTGGCGAAGGCCTTGATTCAATCTCTCAAAATATGTGTACACTCCCATTGCGCCTGTTGGGATTTCATTGAATTTTTCTTTAAACTCTTTCTTCAATTCAGGAGCAGTGACAAAAATCTCTTCTGCAGAGTATCCAAAACGCTCTACATAAACAGGAATTTGCCCTTCTTCAATTCTTTTGCCAATGGTCTTTCCAACCATGGCTGCTGCCAATGGGCTTCGTGCCATTGCGACTACTTTGAAATAAGGAGCTCCTAAGGCTAAGACCTTGAAAATTTGGTCTTCAAAAGTGATTCCTCCCGCAGGTGCCACATCAGGAACGTATTCCCCCTTTTCATCAAGTTTGCGTAGATATTGATAAAGCAGTGACCAGATTTCTACAGTCGGAACTCCCCATTCGTTCATCATACGCCAGGGGCTCATTCCTGTTCCACCACCAGCACCATCAACAGTCAATAAATCTATCTTGGCTTTGGAGGCATATTTTACAGCTCGGGCTAAATCTGCAGGGCGGTATGCACCTGTTTTAAGGAAGATATATTTTGCTCCCGCCCTTCTGAGTTCTTCGACTCTTTTCATGAAGCTTTCTTCTTCGACCATTCCTAAGCGGGAATGCCTTTCGAATTCCTTGAAGCTTCCTTTCTCAAAAGCTTTGATGACATCCGGGTCTTCTGGATCAGGAAGGACGATATATCCTCTTCTTTTTAAATCTTGGGCTTTTTTAAGGTTCTTAATTTTGACTTCGCCTCCGATATCCTTTGCTCCCTGGCCCCATTTCAACTCTACGACTTCCACGCCCAACTTTTCGATAGCATATTCCTGGGTGCCGAGTCTCGTGTCTTCTACATTGGATTGAACGACCACAGCTCCATATCCATCTTGCTGCCAGTCTTTGAAAAGCTTTACCCTCATTTCCATATCAGGGGAGTGCACAACTTTTCCGTCCTTGAATACAGACTCATCGTCCATGCCGCAGACATTTTCACCGACAGTAAGAATGGTGCCGGAAATGGCTGCCCCAATAGCCAATCCTGGCCAGTTTTGTTTGGCCACATTTGTGGACCCCATGCCTGCAATAATAAAAGGCACTTTCAGTTTTATACCCTTATCATGTCCGATACGGGTTTCAGTACTAACTTTAGGGAATGTAGCTTTGTCACTATCTGCCTCAACCCCATAAGCGCCTACTGCAGTCCCCATGACGTTGAAATGAGACAGATCCACAGGGTAATCTTTTTCAGATGCAGAAGTAATGATTCCAAAAGGTTGGGGATAGATGACTTCATGACCCCTGTATGCAGATTTTCCAATTTCACACATGCCGATACAGCCGTCAACGCATGTGACACACATCCCGCTGAAAGGACTGATAGACCCTTCAGTTCTGTTTTTTGTTAAGGTAGCAGCACTCCTGTTAAGCTTTGTATAAGACATTATAATTACCTCCTTGTTTGCTCCTTTGTTTATTTATATTGTTAATATTTTGCAGTTTTCGCCTGTTTTTTGATGTCGGATTTCTCGCTTTTTTCCCGGATACAGGTTCCACATCGGCCTGCATCATACATCCAGCATTGCAGCTCGTCGTAGAAATCCAAACAGGTCGGGTCCATAGTTAAACAGGCATTACAGATTGTTGTATCTGCTTGAGGCCCTTGGCACCTAAGCTGACAGGCTGGGCAGATATACATGCATGCGCCGCATAGGCGGCATTCTTCAGAACGAATGTCAAAAGGTGTAGAGATTTTTCTTTTAATGCCCCTGTTTTGAAACCCGATGGCTTTGCCGTCCATCTGCTCTTTGCATATGCGCACACAAAGTCCGCAAAGAATACATTCTTCGTTTCTGACTTTAAATCTGAGTTTGGTCACGCCAAATTTAGAAGCTAAATCCTGAATTACTTTAGAATTTGGAGCGATAGAAAGCATAAGCTCTATCATAATTCTTCGGGCCTCGATTACCCTTTTGGTGTCCGTATGTACTACGAGGCCTTCTTCAACAGGGTAAGTGCAAGAGGAGACAAGTTTGGTATTCTCATTTTCGCCTATCTCTACGAGACAAAGACGGCAGCCTCCATAATTGCTTAATCCATCATTGTGGCAAAGGGTAGGAATTGCAAGCCCATAAAATTGGGCTGTTTCTAAAATGGTCCAGCCTTCCTCAGCTCTGACTTCTAAGTTGTTAATTTTTATGTTAATCATTTTTCCGTCCTATTGCATTTTTTCCGTCTTCGGTTTCCAATTCACACCTTAAACACCGTCTAGCTTCTTTAACGGCCATGTCTTCTGATAACCCTAGTTCAACTTCTTTGAAATTTTTATACCGCTCTTTGACTGGCAACTTTGGCATTTCTGGTCTATGTGCCAATTCTATTTCTTCTTCAGTCAATTCGACAGGCTCAATAAACATTGAAGGTCTATTAAGCTTGTACTCTCTTGCTAAGCTTTTTCCTTGAATATATTTGTCTATGGAATCAGCAGCAATCTTCCCTGCTGAAATAGCCTTAACAACTGTGCTCGGGCCTGAAGTCACATCGCCTCCAGCAAAGACGCCCTTTCGATTAGTCATAAGAGTTTCGTCATTCACAATGATAGTACTCCATTTTGTAAGCTCCAATCCATCTTTATCGCTAAGAAATGAAACATCAGGGCTTTCTCCAATTGCGGGAATGAGAGTATTTAATTCTAGTGAAAATTCTGAGCCTTCGATTGGTACTGGCCTTCGTCGGCCACTGGAATCCTTATCACCAAGTTTCATCCGTATGCATTCAACACCTGTGGCTTTTCCATTTGCTGTCAATACTTTGGTTGGAGCAACAAGATACTGAATATCTATCCCTTCCTCAAGAGCACTATCAATCTCTTCTTCATAAGCTGGCATCTCTCTCCGTGTTCTTCTATACAGGATGGTTACTTTATCAGTGTTTTTGTTCCGGATTGCAACTCGGGCTGCGTCAATAGCTGCATTGCCTCCGCCAATAATTCCTACTTTTTCACCCAATTCTACTTTTTTCCCTAAATTAACTGCTTTAAGCAGTTGCATGGCTTGAATGACACCTTCTGAATCTTCACCTGGAATATTTAATTTCATTGACTTGTGGGCGCCGATTGCAATGAAAACTGCCTCATATCCTTCATCAAAAAGGTCATCGATAGATAAATCTTTGCCTAATGTTTTGTTTAGTTTCAGATTCACGCCTGATTTTATGATGTAATCAATGTCTGATTTTAAAGATTTTTTAGGTAATCTGTGTTCAGGAATTCCAATTGCCAGCATTCCGCCAGGAACAGAAAGTGATTCAAAGATAGTAACATCATACCCCTTTTGGTTTAGATTAAATGCTGCTGCTAGTCCAGCCGGACCTGAACCAACGATTGCAACTTTCTTGTTTTTTCTTGGCTCCTTGGGTAGATAAGTGATATGTTTTCCATTTTTTGATGCCCAGTCCAAGATAAAACGCTTGAGGGCACGAATAGCAATTGGTTTATCCATTTCTTCAGCTCTGCAAACTGATTCGCATTTATGATCGCAGACCCGTCCGCACACATTGGGCAATGGATTGTCTTTCCGTATCACATTTAACGCTTGTTCAAATTTTCCTTGTGCAATCAAGGCGATATAGACTGAAGCTTCCTGGTCAATAGGGCAGATGTACTGACATGGAGCTGAGACAATTTCTTTACAGACTAAAGCGGGACAACGCTTGTACTCGATATGCTCTTGATATTCTTCTTTAAAATACTGCAAAGTGGATAATACTGGATTTGAAGCTGTCTGTCCCAGGCCACACATGGAGGCAACTTTCACGGATTTAGCCAGCTCCTCAAGTAATTCCAGATCGCCATTCTTTCCTTTTCCATTGGTGATGTCTGCTACTATTTCCCACATCCGTTGTATACCTTCCCGGCAGGAGATGCATTTTCCGCAGGATTCATCCCGGAGAAAATTCAGAAAATATTTAGCCACGTCAACCATGCAAGTGTTTTCGTCCATTACGATCATCCCGCCTGAACCCATTATGGAGCCAGCTTGAGTTAGGCTTTCATAATCAATAGGCAGATCTAAAAGATTTTTAGGAATACATCCGCCAGAAGGTCCTCCTGTTTGAACTGCCTTGAATTTCTTGCTTTTAGGGATTCCTCCACCGATATCAAAAATGACTTCTCTTAGTGTAATTCCCATAGGGACTTCAACAAGGCCTGTGTTATTGATTTTCCCAACAAGAGAAAAGATCTTTGTCCCTTTGCTTCCATTTGTCCCTATTTGAGAGAACCAATCTGCCCCTTTGTCTATAATTATTGGGACATTCCCCCATGTCTCAACATTGTTGATGTTAGTGGGTCTATTCCATAAACCTTTTACCGCAGGGAATGGAGGCCTCTGTCTGGGTTCTCCGACTTTACCTTCAATGGATGCAATCAGCGCTGTTTCTTCTCCACAAACAAAGGCACCGGCACCTTTAGAGATATTGATTTTTAAGTTAAAGCCAGTTCCTAAAATATTATCACCTAAAAATCCCAGTTCATTTGCTTGTTCAATGGCGAGAGTAATGTGTTTTAATGCAAGAGGATATTCATCACGAATATAGATATAGCCCTCTGTAGCGCCGATTGCGTATGCTCCGATTATCATTCCTTCGAGAACGCGGTGAGGGTTTCCTTCCATTAAACTTCTATCCATATAAGCTCCTGGATCTCCTTCGTCTGCATTACAGATGATGTATTTTGGGACTCTGTTGGCTTTTCTTGTAAATTCCCATTTGTTTCCAGTTGGAAAACCTGCTCCTCCTCTTCCTCTGAGGCCTGATTTTTTTACACTCTCTATTACTTCTTCTGGAGTCATTTCCAGTAGTACTTTACACAGTGAGCCATATCCTCCAATGGAGATGTAGTCATAGATGTTGGCAGGGTCAATAAGAGCATTATCACCCAGGATAATCCTCTTTTGTTTCTTGTAGAAAGAAATGTCATTTTCTTTAACAACTGTTTTCCCAGTATCAGGATCTGAAAATAGAAGGCGTTCTATGATTTTTTTGTTGAGTATTGTCTCGGAAATTATTTCTTTTGCATCTTCTGGGGTAATGTTTTTGTAGAAAATGTTCTTTGGATGAATAATAATATTCGGTTCTGCTTCACAGAAGCCATGACACCCAGTGGCTCTAATCTTAACTTTATCTCCTAATCCTTCTTTGTTGATTTCT
>DAOUSP010000178.1 GCA_030627155.1 Candidatus Aminicenantota bacterium | reverse complement strand
GGTCAAAAGGGTCCTCAATGCCTCCGCTGGGCCTTTTATATATTTCCGCAGTCCTTGAAGAAGATGGTCATCAAGTAAACATTATTCCTGCAGACATACTCAATCTGAATTCCAGTTCCATCAAAAAAGCCATACTCGATTTTAAACCCGATATAATCGGGGTCACATCCACAACAGAAAATAGGTTCGAGAGCTTTAAACTAATTAAATTTGCTAAAAAAACATATCCTCGCGCCTTAACCATCTTAGGAGGACCTCATGCATCAATGGCTGCCGAAGACTGCCTGGAAAACATTCCAGAACTTGATATAGTAGTCAAAGGCGAAGGAGAAATGACAATGCAAGAGCTCTGCCAGGCACTGGACCAAAAGGCAGATATATCCTCTTTGCATGCAATTTCTGGTATTTCCTTCAGAACGGACGGGCACGTCCAGTCAAACCCGAGGCGTCCTTTGATATCAAATTTAGACAGTCTTCCTTTTCCGGCATTTCATTTAATTCCATTTGAAAAATACAACTTTCTTTTTGAAGTCCCAGGAAAAGGAATACTTCCTGCTGTCAACATAATGACAAGTCGGGGCTGTCCATTCAACTGCAACTTTTGCGCTACCCCTATTAACTGGGGCCGAAATGTCAGGATGCGGTCTCCAGAAAACGTTATCCAGGAAATCGAATTTCTCATCCATACTTATGGAATCAAGGTTGTATTCTTCTTTGATGATACATTCAATGCAAACCCAAAAAGGGTTGAACGTATCTGCGACCTTATCCTGGATAAAAATCTCAAGATTTTCTGGAAATGCGACATCAGATTCGACCTTATCGATAAATCTCTGCTTACGAAGATGAAAAGGGCCGGGCTTTTTCACCTGTCTTTTGGTCTGGAAGCAGGTTCAGAGCGAGTTCGCAATGAAATCATAAACAAAAAAATTAACATCAAAGACTTCCACAATGTGGTCCAATGGTGCCAGGAATTAGAAATCATCCCTAATGCTTTCTTCATTTTCAGCCATCCTACAGAAACCTGGGAAGAAGCCCAAGAAACAATAAGAATCATCGAACAATACAAGGATAATATCGAAGGGAGCATCGCAATCCTCCATGTGTACCCTGGAACTCCCTTAGAAAAGACTGCAAAAGAACGTGGCATCCTGCCTGAAGACTTCTCCTGGGCAAAAAGATACCGCTCGAAAATAATAACTCTTCCAACCGCTCAGGGCGATGTCCCCCTTTTTGTTGATAAGCTAACCTGGCAGCAGATAAGTGAACTTCTCTTTCGATGGTCCTTTAGCGGAGGAAAAATTTCAATCTTTAGAAAAATTCCAAGGATTCTCACAAATATCCGCTCTCTTGGAGACATCCAGAGATATACAGTCATGCTTTTTGTCTACTTGAAATTGAGCTTGAAAAGAATTTTAAGCAAACAAACAATCAATCAGCATCTCCTATAACCCTGAATTTATCAATGTATAGTCAATATGCCATTCGTCATCTATTATGGACAATTTTGAAAAAATCCTGATAAATCTTCAGGCAAACCAATTGGCACCATATTTGCATAATAAAAAAGTGGTTTCAAAATAAAGGAGAATAAAATGAAAAAAATCATACTCACAATAGTCATTCTTCTCCTTGCTTTTTTCATCTTATATGCAAGGGAACAGGAATACACAAATCAGTCAATTGCTCGCCTGAGCTATGCCACTGAAAACACCTACATCCAGAGAGCTACAGATCTTGGTTATGAAGAAGCCGTATTGAATATGCCTGTATTAGAGGGCGACAGATTAGGAACAACAGAAGGCAGAGCTGAAATCTATCTGGGAAAATCCAATTATCTCCGTTTAGACAATAATACAAAAGTTGACCTTATCAGTTTACCAAAAAGAGACGATGAGAGAATCGAGATTCAAGTCTGGACTGGAAATGTTTATCTTAGTATCGGCTACTTAAGCAAAGAAAAAGACATAGTCATACACACAGCAGATGTTTCTATATACATCTTGGATAACGGCCTTTACAGAATAGATGTCAGGGAAAACCAGGAAAGTGAAATATTTGTCTTTAAAGGCCTGGTGGAAGCCGCAGGAGAAAGCGGGTCAGTACTTATCAATGAAGCGCAAAGACTCGAAGCAATAGCCGGCCATTTTACATCAAGGCCCTCTCGGTTCGTTGCTATTGCTGAAGACAGCTTCGACAGATGGAGTGAGGATAGAGACTCTTTGGTTCGGAAACGTCTCGCACAAAAATACCTTCCTGAGGAACTGGAAGATTTTGAATATGAGTTAGATTCATACGGAGATTGGGCTTATGTGTATCCTTACGGGCACGTGTGGGTTCCTATGGGAATAGATGTCAACTGGCGCCCTTATTCTTATGGCAGATGGCTCTGGCTGCCTCTCTATGGCTGGACTTGGCTTCCCTATGAGCCATGGGGTTGGGCTACATTTCATTACGGAAGATGGCACTGGAGAGCTAGCCTTGGATGGTACTGGATACCGACCAATATTTGGGGTCCTGCATGGGTCAGTTGGTACTGGGGATATGACTATATTGGATGGGCTCCCTTAAGCTATTACGGCTATCCCGGCGTAATCATTAACAATGTGTTCTATGACCGCTATTCCCAACGTTATTATCCATACAATTCCCGAGCAATAACCGTCATCCATAAAAACCAGCTCAAATCGCGGAATGTCTCAAAAGTCGCCCTTCATCAGAACACAATCAAAACTATAGGAAAAATCCAGTTGACAAATAAAGCTCCAAACATTCGGCCTGTTAGCCAAAAAGTCCAGGTGGAAAAAATGAAAGGCACTCAGCTCTTACTGCGAAAAAAAACTTCTGAAACTCAGTTGCAAACCAAAACAAGCAAACGGATTCAAAGCACACCTTATAAAAGCTCACAAACAACAACATACCCGCGAAAAATTCGTGATTACAGTCTAAAACCAAAAGACACATCATCCACCCAAGAAAGAAAAATCACCAAGACAAAATCTGGATATCCGTCCTCTACAAATATCAGTGCTGAAAAATACTCAAGAAGCGCAAAAACCGGAAAATCCGCATCTGCTTCTGGCAAAATTTATAACTATATTTCAAGAAGCACCAAATCAAGCAAAAGCAAGACACCCCAAATTTCTTCTTATAAGAAAACAAGCTCCGAATCTAGCACTGTTTCTTCCTCATCATCCAGAGGTTCATCCAGAAGTTCCTCCTCGTCATCAACTCGCTCAAGCGGCTCAAAGACTCGTTCCTCTGGATCATCATCAAAAGCCAAGAAAAACAAATAATCCGGTTATCCGTTTTTTTTCTTGCAGGGAATTACACGAAAAAGTTCGATAAGATTCCAGATGTCCCCTCACGGGAAAGATTGATTTTTAATGAATTTCTTCTTTTTTCTTGGAGTAATAATCCAGAACCAGCAGATGGTCTTCATACGTGCAAAATCGGCCTGGCTCTGTTCCAGGGAGGAAAACTTCCTTCAT
>DAOUSP010000240.1 GCA_030627155.1 Candidatus Aminicenantota bacterium | reverse complement strand
AGGAAGATTCCGGAAGGATTTATATTATCGAATTAGTGTTGTAAAATTTTATATACCTCCGTTAAAAGAGAGGAAAGAAGATATCCCATTACTGGTGAGGCATATTCTGGAAAGAGAAGTATCTCAAAGCCAGCAAAAAAAAGAAATTTCTCCATATGCAATTAAAAAACTGATGAAATATGATTTTCCTGGAAACATTAGAGAGTTGGAGAACGTCATTGAAAGGGCATGTATTCTTACAGATGGGGAAGTAATAAAGGAAAATGATATTGACCTCGATTTCGAACAGGGAGCGACTCGAAAAACATCTCAAATATCTCCAGAGTTCTTGAGAGAGACATTGGAGAAGTGCCGCTGGAATAAGACAAAGGCGGCTATGGAAATTGGGAAAAGCCGGAGACAATTTTATCGATTACTTGAAAAATACCAGATGGATGATTGCATTAAATGAGACTCTTAAATCCTAATTTTCCGTTCTTTTTCCTTATGGTTATAAGGATTGCTCCGCATATCAAAAGAAATGGAATACTCAATAAGATCCATTTTTTACTAGCCTTCGGAAAGATGACTTCGTCAGCTTTGCCTGAAACGATGAATCCTGCCCAATAATATGGGTGGGACAAAGGTGTGCGGGAAGAGAGCATCTCTAATTTTGCTTCACGCAGAGCATCCATGATGGAGTAAGATGAGCGTAGATGCGAATAAAAGCGTTCCATGAGCTGGTAAGTGGCCTGGTCATTTACAGCCCAGAGACTCATCAAGACTGAAGATGTGCCAGCATAAAAGAAGGCTCTGTTTAGTCCTTCGATTCCTTCGCCTTTAATGAATTGTCCCAGGCCTGTTTCGCATGCGGAAAGAGTGACAAGGTCACAATTAAGATTCAGATTATAAATCTCCCTCGTTTGAAGCATTCCATCTTCAACATGCTCAGTGTCTTGAGAAAGTAAGATTGAGGAACGTGAAGGCGTTTTGTCGTCTATGATACTGTGTGTGGCAAAGTGGATTATTTTATAGTTTGATAAAGGATGGCTTTTCAATCGGTATTCAGAAGCGTTCTCTCTTACAAACAGATGGCTTTTTTTATTTTTAAAAAGAGATTGAATCCTTTCGATTTCCACACCGCTGTAATTCAACCTGTAAAAATTTTTGAAGATATCTTCTCCATTGCCCTCTGTTTCTGAGGAGCCAAAATACGGGTCTCCGAAAGCCAGGATATCCATCGGACGGTTTTTTCCATTCGACCTTTTACGGGCTGTGATTTCCCTTAAGGAGGAAATAGATGGGGCATAGGCGATTCTGTACTCTTCAAGCAGCCATCTGTCTGTTTTTCCCTGGAGAAGAGTTTCAAATGGAAGGATAAGGAGAATATCATCAGGGATGAAAATGATGTTTTTTATGTTTTTCTCAAGGCCTGGCTTAACAAGTCTGCGAAAGAGCTCACTGCCTGTGGAAAAATTTTGATTATCCTTATCCGATATTTCCATCAAATGTTGTTTGACCATTTTCTGGAGTTTATCTTTTGGCGGCACAGGAAAAATCTTTAGTGTTTCCTGGGTGAGGGCAAAAGCCAAGGATTTCTCATTGCTTATGCAGTAAGCAAAAAAGGATGTTTTCGGGCCAAGAAGTTTTTGGGCATCTTCAAGTTTGATAATTTCTGGATATTTGAGGTTAGCATAAGTAGGGCTTTTAATTCGAATTTCTCTTTTCAAAGATTCTAACTGGTCTTCTTTTTCGGTCAACTCGGCTTGAATTGTGTTTTTTTCATCAGGGGATAGTTCTGCTGCCAAAAGCTTTGAGTAGAGTGATGAGATGTCGTTCATGAGCTCTTTTTCCTGGTTCTGCAATTTGAAGTCCACTCCTTGTGAAATGTTGACCTTAGAGAGTTCTAAGCTGTCCAGAAATGCTCTGGCCTTGGCCCTTTCCAGGTAAAGGAAAGCTTCCCTGTCATAAGATTTTTCAGGATGGGAATTTTGGAGAGAGACCAGCAGGCTTATGAGGTTGTGGTAGGCATCGATTCTTTTATCCGTGCCGAAAAAACTTGCTTTTAATTCTTCCAGTTTCAAGGTTGATCGGATGTTCTCGATGATATTTATGGAATTTTTATAATTTTCTAAGGCCTTACTGAAATTATTCTGTTTCGTGTATGCTTTGGCAAGCTCCAGATAAGCTTCCCAAAGCATCTGTCCGGATTGGATTTCCAGGCCTAAATCGATGGCCTTCTGGTAGAATTTAGTGGATTCTTCGTAATTCCCTAAGTTGAAATGCACAATCCCCATATTTGTCAGAATCATGCCTTTGGCTTCGACATCCTGAGTCTCATCGGCCTTTTCATATGCAGATTTAAGATATTCCAGTGCTTCAGAGTATTTTTCTAAACCAGAATAGACTGCTCCTGTATTATTAAGTGATTTAATTTCAATCTTTGTGTCATTATTTTCTCTTGCTAATTTTATAGATTCTTTAAAGTATTTAAGAGCTGCATTAAAGTTTTCTATTTTTTCTTCTATTTTTTCTGAAGAAAAGCCGATGTTGCGGTAAATTTCTCCTATATTATTTAAATCGATGGAAATAAAATTATTTTT
>DAOUSP010000225.1 GCA_030627155.1 Candidatus Aminicenantota bacterium | reverse complement strand
GAGATGACCGGATATGACGACGAGATTAAGAAGTTATGTCCCCTAATAAAATAGTTGATACATTTTCGGCCACGGTGTTGCGTATGAGGGAATCGCCACTGTTTTCCCCAATCTATAGGAATGGCAGCCACATTTGATACGGAGTTAATGAACCGGGGGCAACGGCAATATCTGATGAGGCACGTGCAAAGCATCAAGATTTTGCAGTCGATCAATTACCTCCCTTCAGGGATTATAATATAAAAGACAGGACATATCGCTACTTTGAGGGTCAACGTCTTTATCCCTTTGGACAATTTGAGGTGATCGGTGAAATAACCTCAGTGAAGTAAAAATGAGAAGCCATTATTTATAAAAGGAGTAACAATGAAAAGATTTATTTGTATTGTGCTGTTCGCTTTGAACTTACTTTATGTAATTGGATGCAATGTCGATTGCCGTTCTCAAAAAGGAAAAACCAGGGGCGACCTGGATTATTCCAGGTTAGCTGCTGTCTGATTTTACCAAATTCACCGAAAGAGGGGGATTGATAACCGAAACAGATGATATGCACAAGTGATTAGGCCAAATCAAGAGAGAATGTTTTTATAAGGTTTTTTTTACTTTCCTCCTTGAAGCAGGGAATGAGTAAATGCTTTTCTCCATATTTACTCCCTGCTTATGGATTTTATTGTTTATTTTTTTTATCAGGGAATAATCTCTCGATAACTTCTTTAGAAGGCGGTTTTGTGAAAAGCGAGACTATGATTAAGCTTAGCACAGAAACAATAAGAGCAGGATAAATGATTGGGATTCCAAACGGGTCTGCGTTGGGATCTCCGAGAGGCCTCATTATGGAGGGCCAGATTGAGCCAGCGAGTTTTAAAAAGATAGTGATAACTGCCCCTGAAATAATAGATACAATCCCAGCTTCCTTGGTGACTCGTTTTGAGGCCAATGCAGCTATTAAAGCAGGCGTGACGGCCACGCCGTAAATTGTATAAGCAAAATATGCACTTTCAAGGACTGACTGCATTTTCAAAGCCAATAAATAAGCCAGAATGCCTACAATGATAATCAATCCCTTTTGCAGGAGTACCAGCTTTTTCCCGGTATTTTTATTATTTTGGGTGTCTTTTATTATAAATCTTTGATAAAAATCGTGGATGATAGTGGTTGTGGGAGAAAGTAAATAATTCATTCCTGTTGAAATGACAACAGCCGTGGCTGCTCCAAGCAACAGGACTCCAAATGGAACAGGAATCATCTTTTTTGCTGCCTGGATTATGACTGCTGCGTGATCGATGGTTCCATTATTGAGCTCCTGCCAGAAATAAGCTGATGCATAAACTGCCATAATTATTGCAACTGTTTCAACAACAATAGTTCCGAGCACCCAAAATCCTGCGGCTTTTTTTGCCTCCCTTGGGTTTCTGGCGCTATAGAATTTCTGGTACATACTCTGCACGCCTAAAAGGAGCAGCATGCCTGATAGACCGATGGCCGGAATTTTTAGATAGGAATTTCCTCCAAATTCTGAGCTGATAACCTGGAAATGAGAAGCAGGTAATACAGCTTTTATTTTATTCCATCCTCCTGCTGCAAACATGACCAGTGGAGTAGAAAGGACTGTTGCGCATAAAATTATGATTCCGTTGGGAAGGTCTGTATTGGCTATAGCAATCATTCCACCAATAGCTGTAAAAAGCGTTACAAAAACGAAAGCCATAAACATGCCCTGGTCTATGGAGATGGAACCGTCAGAGATTGTATTTAGAATATAACCTCCGGCCTTGAATTGATAACTTACGATTACAGTGAAACTGACAATGATTGCGAGTGCCCCGAAGATCCGGGCAACTGGGCCGTATCTGACTTCTAATATGTCGCC
Source organism: Candidatus Aminicenantota bacterium (assembly GCA_030627155.1). Classification (GTDB taxonomy): domain Bacteria; phylum Acidobacteriota; class Aminicenantia; order Aminicenantales; family Aminicenantaceae; genus Kmv29. The sequence continues at coordinate 942 of DAOUSP010000225.1, read as the reverse complement.
TACTGTATATTGCCCGAATGTTCTGATTTTTGCAGCCATGAAATAGATTATGATGATACCGATCCAAGCTCCTGCCGGCTGCCATAAAGCGCTCCATCCTGCTTTAGCTGCGAATTCTGCTCCAGCGATAAATGTTCCGCTGCCAATCCAGGTGCAAATAAGGGTAAACACCATTTTTGTCACTGGAATAGAACGTCCTGCCACCATCATATCGTCCTGGTCTTTGACTTTTCTTGATTTCCAGAGATTCATGACAGTTAGACCTGCGAGATAAAGAAGGATGATGAAAATATAAATATTCATGCTGGGCTCCTTTTTTTACGGATGTATTTTATTAAATAATTTATAGAAAATACAATCTAATCTTTCTTTATTTCAAGAGATTCATTTTGAATCCGAGTTCAAAATAGCGCCCTCTCCATGGAAATCCTGGTTCTGTGTAGAAATAATGATTAAAGATGTTGCTGATTTTGAGGAACACTTCGAACCTTTTCATCTGGTATGAGAGGACAGAGTCTAAGTTGAAATAAGAAGGGATATCCAGAAGCTCATTGGATTTATAATCAAACCATTTTGATGAAGAAGCCAGCAGTCCAAGAAGTCCGATTCTGAAGCCATTCAAAGGAAAAATTTGGATATTGAAATTACAATTGTGTTTAGGAAGTGCGTCCAGGGGGCGGTCATCGCTCTCGTTTTTGTGGTCTAAATAGGTGTAATTGAAAGTTGTCGATAATCCGTTAAATGATTTTTGGAACTGCATTTCAAAACCGTTGATATAGGCCTTAGAAATGTTGAAGTATCTTCGTGTGCCGTCAGGCAATTTGACACTGTCGATCATATGTTTAAAGTGAGTGAAGAACAGAGAGCCGGTCAGAAGAAACTCTTTGTTGTATGTAAATCCAAATTCCCAATTCTGGCCAGATTCGCTCAAGAGATCCGGGT
>DAOUSP010000131.1 GCA_030627155.1 Candidatus Aminicenantota bacterium | reverse complement strand
AGCAACCTGCTTCGAGAGGTTTGTTCGCTCATCAAACATTGTCAAAATGATTCCCTCGATAGCAAGGGAAGGATTCAAGCATCTTCGAACTTCATCAAGTGTGCGAAACAAGTCAGGAATTCCTTCCATACAAAAAAACTCGGTCTGAATGGGAATCAAAACAGAATCGGCAGCAGTAAGGGCATTGATTGTTAGAAATCCAAGTGAAGGAGGGCAATCGATGAGAATGAAGTGGTAAAACTTTTTTATTTTTTCTAATGCGAACCGCAATCTTTTTTCTCTTTGTTCCTGATTGAAGATTTCTGCTTCAAAGCCGGTTAACTCAGGAGAGCAAGGACAAAGATAGAGGTTGTCAAGTTCAGTGGGCTTGATAAAGTCCATCAAGTAGCTTCCGTTCATGAGAGAGGGGTAGACCCCCATTTTTTCTTCTTTTGGCTGCCCGAGACCAACAGTGGCCATCCCTTGAGGGTCAAAATCGATAATGAGAACTCTTCTTCCTTTTATTGCTAAGGATGCGGAGAGATTAATAGCTGTTGTGGTTTTCCCAACCCCTCCTTTTTGGTTTGCAATCGCAATAATTCTATTCATGGCCTTTAGATGTTTCACGTGAAACATTTGATGGATATCTGAGCGTTTTTTTTGCAAGCTTCAGATAAATGTGTAGATTCATGATTGCTGCGGGCGTGATGCCCGGAATTTTCTTGGCCTCTCCGATGGTTTTAGGAGCCGTCTTCTCTAATTTTTCTCTCGCTTCTCTTGTCAAGCCTGGTATTTTTTTAAAGTCCATGTAATCTGGGATTTTTTCTCGATCCATTTTTATGATTTGATTGATTTCTTTTGACTGCCTCTTGAGGTATCCTTCATATTTAACTTCAGATTCCATATGGCGTATCTCTTCATCGGTTAAATCTATATCTAATTTTTTACATTCTACCACATTTTTGAATGTTACTTCAGGTTTTTTTAAAAGTTCTTTTAAAGATATTTTATTTCGGTTTTCTGTCACAATTTTTTCTTTATCAAGAAATGCGAGAGTTTTCTTTATCTTTTCCTGTTTTTCCAGAAAAGCTGTATAGTCTTTTTCCTGAATAAGCCCAAACTTGTAGCCGTATTTCATGAGTCTTTTATCAGCATTATCTATACGGAGGTGAAGCCTGTATTCCGCCCGGGCAGTGAATAGGCGGTAAGGTTCTTCAACGCCCTTTGAAATAAGGTCGTCAATCAAAACACCAATATAAGCTTCATCCCTGCGAAGATAAAAAGGTTCTTTGCATTTTATTTTTAATGCAGCATTGATTCCTGCCATTAATCCTTGAGCAGCGGCTTCTTCGTAGCCTGAAGTTCCATTAATCTGGCCAGCGAGATAGAGGTTTGGGACAGCTTTTGTTTCCAGGGTTGGCAAAAGCTGAGTAGGGATTACAGCATCATATTCTATTCCATAGGCAGGCCTCAAAATTTTTGCCTCATCAAGGCCTGGAATGCTTTTCAGGATTTTTTTTTGAACCTCATATGGCAGACTGGAAGATAGTCCATTCACGTAGATTTCGGATGTTTCCAAACCTTCGGGTTCAAGAAAAAACTGGTGTCGTGAATGATGTGGAAACTTAACAACTTTGTCTTCAATGGAAGGGCAGTAACGGGGACCAATGCCTGTTATTTTTCCGCTATAAAGAGGGGACTGGTCTAAATTTTTCATGATAACTTCATGGGTTCTGTCGTTTGTGTAACCAAAATAACAGACGATTTTATTCTTTAAGGGCTTTTTTGTCCGAAAGGAAAAGGGCACTGGTTTTTCATCTCCTGGCTGAGGTATAAATTGACTCCAATCGATACCGTCTTTGTTAATTCTCATGGGAGTCCCTGTTTTAAGGCGGAAGATATTAAACCCCAATTCCTTTAAATTTTCACTCAATTCTATGGATGCTGGTTCATTAGCACGGCCCGCAGAGTAGCTGTGAAGTCCGATGTGGATAGTGCCGTTTAAAAAGGTCCCAGGCGTCAGGATTACTGCCTTTGCGAATAAACGATTCCCTTCAAGGGTTTTTACTCCGCAAGCTTTCTTGTTTTTCATAAGTATTTGTGTTGCAATCCCCTGAAAAAGGGTTAAGCGAGGCACCTGCTCTAGCCAGGATTTCATTTTTAACCTGTAAAGGGCCTTGTCAGATTGTGCCCTTGGCGCCTGAACTGCTCCACCCCTGCTTCGGTTAAGAAGCCGGAATTGGATTCCTGTTTCGTCTGCCAGAAGGCCCATTATGCCACCTAAGGCATCAATTTCCCGCACGAGGTGACCTTTGGCGAGCCCTCCAATTGCGGGATTGCATGACATTTGAGCGATCGTTTCAAGATGAATTGTAATTAGGCAGGTGTTAAGTCCCATCATGCTTGCTGCGTATGCAGCTTCACAGCCCGCATGGCCAGCGCCAACGACTATAATATCGTATTCATCTCCAGAAATCATCGCTTTTCCTATTTTCCCACACAGAATTGGCTGAAAATCTCATTCAATATGTCCTCAGTCCGGATTTCACCCGTGAGTTGGCCTATAAGAGGAATTGTTTTGCGGAACTCCTCTGCGGCAATTTCTTCTGGGTGACCATCTTTATATAAACGAAGTCCCTCATCCAGACAATAAAGAATTTCGTCAAGGAGAAGCTTTTGCCTTAAGTGCAGAATGACTTCTTCACCGAATTCTTTTTTTGGGACAAAAATAGAATGAATCATCTCTGTGAGTTTATTAAGATTTGTGCCTTTCAATGCCGATATTTCTAAAAAGGGAAGATTTTTATCCATATTTGTAAGCTTTAAGACGTCTATTTTTTTTCGGAGGTCAATTTTGTTGAAGAGGAGGAGTTTTCTTTTATTAGGGAAAGAGTGGACCAATTGGATATCTTCAGTGCTTTCTTTTTTTGACGCATCAAACAGAATAAGAAGGCCATCGGCTGATACAGCTTGCTGTTTTCCTCTTTTTATGCCTTCTTTATCTATTGGATGGGTGGCATTCTCAAAACCCGCTGTGTCAATTAAAGTGAAGAGAGAATCTTTTATTTTAATCCTTTCATGAAGATAATCTCTGGTTGTGCCTGGGTAAGAAGTGACAATCGCACGCTCTTTTCCACAAAGAGAGTTAAACAGAGTTGATTTTCCTGTATTTGCCCTGCCCAAGATAGCTAAAGTTATTCCTTCAGATAATGTTTTTCCAAGATTGTAACTTTCAATGAGAGATTTTACTGTGCGAGTTATATTTGTGATTGTTTTTGTGATTTTTTGAGGTGATATTTTCAAATCTTCCTCTGGAAATTCAATATTTGCTTCTATTTGGCACAAGAGATTTATTATTTGGTTCCGGAGAGAGTTGATAGTCTGAGACAGCTTCCCTTCTAATTGCTTATATGAGATTTTTGCTTGTTTAAACGAAGCTGCCTGAATAATATCATTAATAGCTTCGGCTTGAAGTATATCGATACGGCCATTCAGATAGGCCCTGAGAGTGAATTCTCCTGGCCTGGCATGCCTGGCTCCAGCTTTAATGCCCAGCCGTATGATTTCCTCAAGAATAAGAGGGCTTCCATGGCATGATATCTCCACGACGTCTTCACGCGTGTATGTGCGGGGAGCTGGGAAAAATGTTAAATATGCCTCTTCAAAAAAATCTTTATCTTCGAAATGATACAAATCTCCTAAGATAGGGCGGCGAGGAGAGATTTTCGCATTGTGTTTTTTTGGTTTAAATATTTTTTTTGAGATAGAAAGAGATTTTTTCCCGCTAAGGCGGACTACACCCAATCCCCCATAACCAAGAGGGGTGGAAACAGCAATAATAGTGTCTTCAAACATTGTTTATTTAAATATAATAATAAGACGTAAGTCGTAAAACGTAAAGCATAAATAGATAACTACTGTGTCTACTATTGCTTTTACGTTTAAGACTTGTGTGTAAGAAGCGTAATATGAATACAATGAATGCAGAAATAAAGCAATAGAGGATATGGACTGCTACTCGACTTCGGCTTTCTGTGGATAAATCTTGACTCTTTTTAAAAACCCTTCGCCAATACTTGTTGTAGTGATTCCTGGAATTTGGTTCACAGCAATATGAATAATTCGCCTTTCATAAGGGTTTAAATAATCGAGAATCTCATTCTTTCCGGTCTCCTGGACTTCACGAGCTATCTGCTGGGCTTGTTCTCTAAGCTGTTGTTCTTTCCGCTTTTTGAAAAAATCGCAGTCAGTTTGGACTTTTTGGGGAGAAACTTTATTAAGGAGGTGCTGAATAGCCAGCAAAAGGGATCCATCCTTACGAAGAAGAAGGTGCTTGTCTTTTCCTTCGAAAATGAAATAAAACATGTCATTTTTTGTTGTTACATGATAATCAATTTCAAGTTGGCAAAGGGAAAGAATTTTCTCTAAGAACTGGACAGCAGGGTGTTCTTCTGAAGGCATTTTTGGCCAGGTGCGTATTACAATCTCTTTGGTTCTGATTCCAAAAAGTTTGGTTTTTTCAGCGACAATCTCGTAATTAAACTGTGTGCGGGGAATTTTTAGGATATGCTCTGCATGGCTGATAACATCTTCGAGGTTTCTTCCTTTGAATTCTTGAGTTTGACTATTTTTTTCGTTTTTTTCCATGTGCCTCTCTCTTTTTTTTATGCGCCAGCTGATT
>DAOUSP010000210.1 GCA_030627155.1 Candidatus Aminicenantota bacterium | reverse complement strand
CAATTACATCAGCCAAGGCAGACTATCCACACTGATCTTTATTCATAGTATCTCATCAAGATGCTCTGTGATTGTGGGATTATTCGAGGTTTAACAGGAAAGACATTCTGTGACTTGAGTAAGACTCTTGATCCGGGGACAGTTGATTGCCTGTTTAAAGTGTCCACTACGATCCAGAAGAATACCTTTCATACCTACTTTATTAGCACCGACGACATCGATCTGGTATTGATCGCCAACGTATATCGCCTCGGAAGCTTCAACCTTACCTTTCCTTAACGCCTCTTGGAATATTTCTGGCTGGGGTTTATAAAAGCCCAGTTGATTGGAAGTGACTACAACTTGTAACAGTGATGATAGTCCCAACTCATTCAAGAGAGAAGTCATGTTTCGATCTATGTTTGAAATAAGACCTAAAATCAACCCACTGGCTTTAAGATTAGATAGCGCAGGCATAACATCATCATAAAGAGCCAGATTCATGTCATATTGTTTCATTTTCTTCAGTATACTTAGGATTAGATGTTCAGAAGCGTCAATTCTTGCTTCCTGGAGCAATATCCTCATGTATTGTACATAGAGGGATATCTTGTCTTCTTCAGATCGCTGGCTTAAAGGTTTACGGGCGATTTCTTGATAAATGAACTCATCAGCAATGAAAAAAGGCCCAGATAATGCCTCCGAAGGAATGTCGATCCCAAAATCCTTAAGCGCCTTCGCTTGGAGTTCTTCCCGGGGCGGATCATAGCGAACTAATGTGTAGAAAAGGTCGAAGAAGACGGCTTTAATCATGAAAACACCTTTTTTTTCCTTTTAAAATATTTTTTGGGTAGATTTTAATTGTAGCCGAAGGCTTTTTATCTGTAAAATGGCTAATAAAAAAACAGAATAAGGAAGAGATCATTTTTGTTTTCATTGTAAGATGCCCTCTATGTTATTCTTTTTTTTAATATGATATTTATTGTACCCATTAATAATGTTATATACATCGTAGCAAAGACGAGTGAATCAGGCTGGTGATGGATATACGCAATGATAGGAGCCAATGCGATAAATAAAATTGGCGTCATTCCTAATCTTTTAATTCTGAATCCGATCAAAGCAGAGGGAATAAGGCTTATAAATAATTCTAAAGGAATGAAATAGATGAATATTCCGATCGTTGAAGCAGCCCCTCTTCCTCCAGAAAATTGATAATAAATCGGAAAACAATGGCCGATGATTCCAAAAGAAGCAGCGATGATAGTATGCACAGCATCCAGGCCCCATGCCTGTCCTACGACCACAATAAGCAGTGTTTTCAAGCAATCTGTCACCCCAACGAGTAGGGCTTGAGAGAGACCCAGATTGAGAAATACATTTAAAGCTCCTGCATTTTTAACTCCTATATTTCTGATATCCTTCCCTATAAGCTTTCTTGTAATTAGATAGCTCAAGGAGAAAGAGCCAATAAAATAGGCAATGATTCCCAGAAGAACCGTTTTGTATATCGCCATTTAACTTCCTTTTTACCCTTGCACGAAAACTAAATTAACATAGTAAGAGCATTTTTTCAAAGACATACCAGCTCTTGGTCCTATTGAAAGGCTGGAAGAAGTTCAAATAAATCATTGTAAGGCTTCTGATGAAAGGAAATGCCTAATGAAAAGGAACCCAGGCAGGAAATAGAAGATAATAATCAGGAAATAGGTATTGCGTCCTGGATTCAAGGTCCTTATTTCAATGCCTTGATTCTATCATAGTATCAGAAGACTTAGGAGCTCATCCCATCTTCATAGCCGCATCCGCAGAATTTATAAAAGAAGTATTTATAGCTTTGGTTTGAGAATGCCACATATGATTATCAAAACTCTTTCACATAGATATTCCGGAAATAAACCGGAGAGCGGCTGTCATGATTCTGAAGGCCGATATACCCCTCAGCCGCAAAATCTTTGACCTTCCCTCTCGGCTCTGCCTCCCAATCGATCATTCGAACACCATTCAATTCAATCTGGATATGACTGCCTTTAAAAGCAATTTTCATATGATTCCATTCCCCAGCAGGTTTAAATGCAGCAGCACTGGGAGCCACAGCATCATAGATTGCACCTGTCTTATGAATGCCTTCACCGGCATCATTTATCTGAATTTCGAAAGAGTGATAAATGTAATCATTGTTTACCGGAACTTCAGGAACTCTTAAAAAAATCCCTGAATTTGTGAATTTATCCAAACACATATAATCAAGTTCGAGAATGAAATCCTTGTATTTCTTCACGCTATACCAGAAAAGCCCCATTCCTCCTTGTGACTTCAAAATACCTTCTTTCTCATCCAGTTGAAAGTAACCAGGCCCATAATGATTCCATCCATGCTTGGAATATCTTCCATAACTTCTGCTCAGGATCTCTTCATAGCCCTCATAATAAGTTATACTTTTTATATAATCGATTCCTTTTCTGACAGAAGGCGAAGGATTCCCGACCTCTTCTTCGTTTTCATATTCAATCGTCAGATAGCCATCGTAATTCTGGAGTGTGAGCTCAGCAAGAATCTCATGAATGTTGGCTTTCCCCTGGCCAAACGGCACATCATAGGCCCCTTTGGTGCCAAATTCATTGCGGTCTTTAATATGGACATCGCGAATCCGGCCTTTGAGCAGACGCAGGGCTTGTGTAGGAATGAGACCACCGCGCATCCAGTGTCCTGTATCAGCACATGCTCCGATACGCTCATCACAGTCCTTAACATTTGCAAGAACTTTTTCTGGTCGGGCATACTTTGAAGGCTCTGGATGATTGTGAATAGCAATATTTATATTGTATTCCTTGACCAACCGTTCAAGAATGGAAAAGTCATCATCCTTTGGTTCAGTCACTATGGTTTTAATCCCCATTTTCTTTGCAAAATCAAAAATCTTCCTCATGCTTTCCTCAGTTTTGCCGATATCAACTACCCCATAGCTCACAAGTTTAAGTCCTGATTCTTTTATTTT
>DAOUSP010000032.1 GCA_030627155.1 Candidatus Aminicenantota bacterium | reverse complement strand
TGAAAAACGTACTCCTTAAAAAGTTGTTCCAATCGCAAAACGAAAAGCGAAATTGGAATCATCCGCATATATTTTTGGATTATTATACGCAAAAATAAGTCTAAAAGGAACTCTCAAAGCCGGAACAAACACCCTTAATTCAAGCCCTGCAGAAGTATAAAGATTCTTTAAGTTTACTTTCTGGTCGTGCGCATAAGCATTCCCAGCATCATAAAAGAATATAGCATAAAGTGGGCCCCCTACTTGAATAATGTATTCTGCATTGAACACAAGAGATTTTTCTCCCCCCATGTTCGTTCCTTTCTCACTCCGCGGTCCAATAGTATAAATGTTATATCCTCTGATAGACCGTTCTCCTCCGAGATAGAATCTTTCCCAAAATGGGACATCTGAATCTGCTATCGGGTGAATAGATTGATATTCCAGATGAAAACCCAATACATGTTTGCTAATCAGTGGCTGAAAACGCGTCCACTCAAAACGCGGCTTGATTAAGCTGATATCGCCTCCAAGAAAAGATCCGGCAAACTTACAGGAAGCCAGATACAAGGAGCCCTGTGTAGGCGTTAATGGGCTATCTACTGTCGAACGGTATAATGATGTCGTAACACTGCTCATGTTGTAATTCCCTAAGCCATACATATAGCTCCCAGGGTAATAGCCGCCGGAGGAGCCAGAGTATAAATATGGATCGTAGTAGTAGTCCTCGTCCTCTTCTGAAGGCAAGGTCACGTCAACATAATCAAAGCCATATGTTAAGTTTGTCCTCCAATACCCCTTGACTCTTGCAGAAAACTGTAAATTAATTCCTTTCGTTTTTTGGTTGTATAAGCCAGGGAAAATCATATATCTGTCATATATGTTAAAACCTAAAGTTATCGGTAAATCAAAAACATAAGGTTCAGAAAATCCGAATAAATAATTCTTTATTCTTTTTCCATATTGCATCATGAGTTGTAAATTCTCACCTGCCCCCATGAAATTCACTGTCGAATAACTCAGTGCTACAAATGTCCCCTCGTAGCCGCTGTACCCGGCGGTAAACTGGATGTTGTTTCTCTGCAGTTCTTTCACATTCAGAATAACATCCATCTTTGTTGGGTCATCAGGAAGAGGCTTAATTTCAGGCTCTTTCTCGAGCTCAACAAGTCCAATCTGTTTTACCCTCAGAATACTATCTTTGAACAACGCCAAACTAAATCTATCTCCCTCACGCAGTAGCATTTCTCGACGGATAACTTTATCTTTTGAATAAGTATTACCTCTAAATTCAAGTCTATTCAGGTAAACAACTTCACCTTCGTAAATATTGAATGTCACATTAACATATTTTCTTTTGGGATCAAGATTCTCTACTGGCATCACCTGGGCATAGAGGTATCCCGCATTTCTGTATAGTTCTCCAATATCCTCTACAGCTTTTTCTCTTATTTTCGTGCTGTATATTTCTCCAGGATTGAATTTAATAAGACTTCTCAGGTATTTCGTAGAAATAACCTTGTTTCCTTCGATTTCGACATCACCTGCTTTATATATATAGCCCGCATCAATAGGAATAACAATCCGTTTCATTGTCTGTTTTTTTAGAAATATAGACCTTTTCTTAATATCTTCAATCCTGGGTTCCCCAATTGTGGCTTCCATGTATCCGTATTCTTGAAGTTTCCTCTTAATACTGGCTAAATCTTCATCTAATTTATTTTCTTTAAAAACATCTTTTCCTGTAACCCAAGCAATTATTCCGTGTTTTTTATTTTCCTTTACAGCCTCCCGCAGGGTGCTTTGGAGAAGCTTTGGTTTCCCTTCAAAAACAATCTCACCGACCCGAATTTTTGGCCCTTCATCAATATTAAAAATGACCTCTAACTCGTTTTCCCCTTTTTTATTGGTATCGACTCTGACTTCTCCAGCAGTGAGGCCCTTTTCAGCCAATAATTCTTTGATTCTTTTCTCGATTCTCTGGATTTTAAAAGGATTATAATAAGAGTAAGGGAGAATGTATTCATCATTTTCTTTTAATTTATCAATAATATCGTTCTCTTTTAGTTTTTTCCCTGTTTTAAAAACAATGTCTTTAATTATTGGGTTCTCTTCAACAATGATTTTCACAATCTTTCCTTTAGTGCTGTCCTCTTCTTCAATCTTGAGGTTTGAGAAAAAACCTGTTGACCATAACACTTTAAAATCACGCCTTAAGAGATCTTTATTAAAGTAGTCCCCTTCTCTTGAAGACAGGTAGTATCGGATGGTTTCCTCTGTAACTCTTTCATTTCCAATGATTTCAATTTTCTCCACTACTTCCTGGGCAGAGAGGTAAAAAGGTAGAATTAGAATAATTAAAGCAAAAAATATTTTTTTCATTATCTCATTCCTTATATCATAAAAGTATCTAAAAAGAAAGGTTATCCAAACTCGAATCCAGTTTAAACAATTGCACCAAAAAACATCATGACCATCTCCGCCATTCCGTTTTACAGTATTATTAACTTTATTGAGAAGATAAAAGTTTCAATTGGCCATTTTCCATGATATATGTCTTTTGGCAAAATTGAGCCACTTTTTCGTTATGAGTAACAATGATTGAAGATAAATCCTTTTTTTGGTGCAAATCACGGATGAGATTTAAAATCATCTTACCTGTTCTCCAATCCAAGTTTCCTGTGGGTTCATCAGCAAGAAGCAACATTGGATCATTTATCAAAGCGCGCGCAATGGCTACCCTCTGCTGCTCACCACCTGATAGCTGGGCAGGCCTCATAGGGGCTTTGTCTTCCAAATAAACATCTTTGAGAAGTTGAAGGGCTTTCTTTTTGGCCTCAGCTTTTTCAATTCCTTTTATTAAAAGAGGAAAGCTTACGTTTTCTAAGGCAGTAAATTCAGGAAGCAGGTGATAGAATTGAAAAATAAAACCTATCTTTGTGTTTCTAATTAAAGCTTTTTCCTTCTCTGTCTTCGAAAAAACATCTTCTCCTTCAAGAAAGATTTTCCCATGCGTGGGCCTGTCTAATATTCCTAACAAATTCAAAAGAGTTGTTTTCCCCACGCCTGAAGACCCCATGACAGCCACAAAGCCCCCTTTCTCTAATTCAAAGTTTAAATTTTCAAAAACACGAAGACTTCCCTTAGGCAAAGGGTAATTTTTGCACAGATTTTCTGCTTTTAAAATGCTATTCATATTTTAAAGCCACAACGGGATCTACCTTTGATGCACGATGTGAAGGAAATAATGTCGATAGAAAACTAATCAAAAGACTCACACCTATAATTATTGAAACATCCCGGATATTAATATAAAAAGGCACATATGATATCTGGTATATATCTACAGGGACTCTGATAAGCTCAAATGTATTCGCCAGCCAACACCAGGTCAAACCGAAAAAGACGCCAAGTGAAGTACCGATGACTCCGATCATTGCACCCTGATAGAAGAATATCTTTTTTATATTCTTGGAAGTAGCTCCCATTGCAATAAGAACTCCTATATCTCTTGTTTTTTCCATGACCATTAGAATTAAAGAAGCAATGATGTTAAGCGAGGCAACAAATATTATCAGAGAGATTACGAAAAACATGAGTTTTTTTTCAAGCTTTAAAGCAGAGAAAAGCGAACGGTTTAATTCCATCCAGGTCGTGACATAAGTTTCAGGAGGCAAGATCTCTTTTATCTTATTGCTTACTTTTTGGGCACGAAAAATATTTTTAATTTTAATCTGTATCATGGTCGCTCTCTCCTCAAGGTCAAAAAACTTTTGAGCAGAATTTAGAGGAATAAGAGCTGTAGAGGAATCATATTCATATAATCCAGTGGAAAATATTCCTACCACAATAAATCTTTTTGTTTTTGGAATAAGTCCGATGGGTGAAAGCCGCGAGGAAGACGTAAGAACTGTTACTACATCACCGACGCTTGCTCCAATTCGAAATGCAACTTCCCTTCCAAGGAGAATCTCTTCCCTTTTCGCATCTGCAGATGGAATGCTTCCCTGGTCTAATTTTTGAAGCCAAGGCGCTGTTCTTTTTTCTATATCAAAATCTATCCCACGCAGAATAGCACCTGAACTCTTGTAAGGGCCACTCAACAGAACTGTATCATAAATAACAGGGACCGCCTCCGTTACCTCTTCAAAATCATTTATCCTGGATATCAGTTGTGTGTAATCTGTCAATCCTTCTCCTGTAAAATCAGAAACCATAATATGAGATGTTGTCCCGAGAATTTTATCCTGGACATCTGATTGAAAGCCTGTTATGAGTGCCATGGCAATGACAAGTGCCATGACTCCTATCATGATTCCAATTGTAGATATAATAGTGATTACAGAAATAAATGCCTGTTTTCTTTTGGCTGACAGGTATCTCTTGGCAATAAAAAATTCATAATTCATGTTCTAATAAAGATTAAACATTACTGACTAAGGAGTCAAGAATTATCGTTTTCAAGCCATGTTCTACATCAAATAATTTAATTATTCGCTTGATTTTTAATATTTTTATTTTGTATTTTTAAGCAGGGACAAATGAAAAAAACAGGTTTTAACAATGAAAAGTACTTGAAAGAACAAACTTCAGCCATCCTGGAAAGGGTTGAGATGTTTAACAATAAGCTTTATCTTGAGTTCGGTGGAAAATTACTCTTCGACCATCATGCTGCAAGGGTATTACCTGGATATGATCCTAATGTAAAAGTGAGACTTCTCCAAGAACTCAAGGATAAATCTGAGATTTTACTATGCATCTATGCTGGAGATATCGAAAGAAAAAAGCTAAGAGCTGATTTCGGAATCACTTATGATGTTGATGCATTGAAGCTAATCGATGACATACGAGATTTAGGGCTTACTGTCTCAGGTGTTATAATCACTCGTTTCGACAACCAACCAGCGGCTAAAATATTCAAAAATCGATTGGAGCGCAGGAATATAAAAGTTTATACCCACCCCTGTACGAAAGGATATCCTACCGATGTAGAAGTCATAGTCAGCGATGAAGGCTATGGTGCCAATGAGTATATACCTACAAAAAAACCTCTCGTTGTTGTGACTGGCCCGGGTCCTGGAAGTGGCAAACTAGCCACATGCCTTTCCCAGATATATCATGATCATAAAAAGGGCATCAAATCCGGATATTCCAAATTTGAAACATTTCCAATCTGGGATCTACCATTAAAACATCCTGCTAATGTAGCTTATGAGGCAGCAACCGCAGACATTGGAGATTTTAATTTAATCGATCCTTTTCATCTGGAAACTTACGGCACTCCTGTAGTGAATTACAACCGTGATGTGGAAGTCTTTCCAGTGCTAAAAAGAATATTTGAGAAATTGACAGGGTCGAAATCTATTTTTGCATCACCGACAGATATGGGAGTGAATCGTATCAGTGCAGGAATAATCGATGACGAAGTTGTTAGAGAAGCTGCAAAGCAAGAAGTTATAAGAAGATATTTTCGATACAGTTGTGAATATGCTATGGGCTTTACAGATAAAGATACTATCCAGCGTTCTGTTCTTCTTATGAAAGAACTAAACTTGAAGCCCGAGGATAGAAGTGTTGTAGAGCCAGCAAAACAAGCTGCACTTGAAGCATCTATGAAGGGAAAGGGAAATCAGGGAATTTTTTGTGGCGCTGCCATTGAGCTTCATGATGGGTCTATTGTAACAGGCAAAAATTCTCCTCTCATGCATTCCGCCTCAAGTCTTGTCTTGAATGCCATAAAAAAGTTAGCAGGTATTCCTAATAATATCCCTTTGCTCTCTTCTAATATCATAGAGTTAACAGCTAATCTGAAAAAAGATATCTTGCAGTCTAAATCCATCAGTCTGGATTTAGAAGAAACTTTGATTAGCCTGAGTATTAGTGTTGCAACAAATCCAACCGCTCAATTAGCGTTGAATAAATTAAAAGAACTCAGAGGATGTGAAGTTCATATGACCCATATTCCAACCCCGGGTGACGAGACTGGCTTAAGAAGATTGGGGGTTAATCTAACCAGCGAACCAAATTTTTCGACTAAAAATCTTTTTATAGCATAAAAAGAACTCATTAGAACCTTTAGATATTTCTAATTATTTTCTTCCCACCAAATAAAAGAAAATTCTGTCTTAATTTTTCATTTGATCTTAATTACAATTATGCCTATTCTTTTGGGCGGAGCAAAGGAAAAAGAATCACTTCCCGGATTGTTTTCCGATTTGCAAATACCATAACAAGGCGATCGATTCCGATGCCTTCCCCCCCTGTAGGAGGCAGGCCATATTCCAAAGCATTAATATAATCTGTGTCTATCATATGTGATTCTTCATCTCCCCTTTCCCTTTCTTCAGCTTGCTGCTCAAATCTCTCTCTTTGTTCATCTGGATCTGTTAACTCACTAAAGGCATTTGCTATTTCCATTCCAGCAATAATCAACTCAAAACGTTCGGCCTCATCAGGGTTTTCTGGCGATGCCTTGGCCAGAGGAGATACTTCCTTGGGAGGATTTATTACAAAAGTTGGCTGTATTAAATTGGGCTTTACATATTTATCAAAAATCACATCCAGTGCCTTTCCATAGGAAAAAGGCCCTTTATCAGGAGCGAGGGTAGACGCAAGCTCGATTATTCCTTCCCTGTCATCAAACTTTCCAGGGGCAATCCCGCTATAGTAGGACAAAGCTTCTTTAAATCTTATTCTTTTCCACGGTTTTTGCAGAGAGATTATATGCTCTCCATAAGTAATTTCTTCTTTACCTAAGATAGTCCGGCTTAAATAATTAATAAGCTCTTCAGTCATATCCATCATATCATTATAGTCGCAATATGCCTCATAAAATTCCAGCATCGTGAACTCAGGATTGTGTTCTGAGGAAATCCCCTCATTTCTGAAATTTCGGTTGATTTCATATACTTTATCAAGGCCCCCTACAACTAAACGTTTTAGATACAACTCAGGAGCTATTCTTAAATAAAGTTCCATCCCCAGGGCATTATGATACGTTTTGAAAGGTCTTGCTAAAGCTCCTCCTGGAATAGGGTGCATCATTGGAGTTTCCACTTCAATATATCCACGTTCATCGAAAAATTTTCTTGTATACGCAATAATCGCACTCCTGAGTCTGAAAACTTCTACAACTTCAGGATTCACGATTAAATCCAGATGTCTTTTTCTGTAACGAAGCTCAAGGTCTTGTAATCCATGCCATTTTTCTGGAAGAGGATGTAGGCACTTTGCTAAAAATTTGAAAGATTCTGTCAAAACTGTGAGCTCCCCTGTTTTGGTCTTAAACAGCACTCCATCCAAAGCAATAATATCTCCAATATCTATCAAAGAAAAAAGTTGATAATTTTTTTTACCAACATTATCTTCACGAAGATACGCTTGAAGTTTACCTCTGCTGTCTGAAAGATGAAAAAAAGAAGCTCTCCCCATTTTCCTGATAGAAATAATCCGCCCAGGAACAATCACTCGAATTTTCTTTTCTTCAAAGTCTTCTTTTGACAGAGAGGAATAAGCCGAGATAATTTCGCTAACAGAATGCGTTATATTTATTTTATGCGGAAAAAGGTCTATGCCTTCCTGGGAAAGTTTCTGCAATTTCACCTGTCGAGCAAGTTCTTGATCACTTTTTTTTGATGTTGAGTCTTTTTTCTCCAATTCTTTTTCTCTCTGTTCTTTTTTTTCAATCATTTTCATTTTCCTTCAACGAAGATTTTATCTTTGGTAATTGCTTCCGTATGGCATCCAATATTCCATTCACAAATGTTCCAGCTTGTTCACCACTGTATTTTTTTGCGATTTCAATGGCTTCATTAATCACGATAGACGGCGCAACCTTTTCTTCATATAAAAGTTCGAATACAGCAATCCGTAAAATATTCCTGTCAATAATAGCCATTCGAGGCACCCGCCAATGTTCTGATACAGATTGGATGATTCTATCAATTTCCTCTTTATGGGACAGTATTCCCTCAATAAGCCAGGTGCTGTATGACCTTATCTCTTCTTCAGAATAGGCTATGTTTTCCCAATAGCTGTTAACAATTTTTTCTAAAGATGAAGAGTCAAACTCTATTTGAAATAAAATTTGCAGAGTGCTTTCTCTCGCTTTTCGTCTTTTTCCCATTCAGCAGCTTTCCCCTCACTCAAGTCCTGATTCCTTAATCAAGTTTATTGTTTCAATAAGTGAAAATGTGGCATCATATCCTTTATTGCCTGCTTTAGTTCCTGCCCGTTCGATGCCCTGCTCTATTGTATCCACAGTTAAAATCCCAAATGAAACAGGTACCCCTTCTTCCATTGATATTTGAGCAAGTCCTTTTGTGACTTCAGCGCTTAAAAATTCAAAATGGGGTGTATCGCCTCTAATCAGGGTTCCTAAACAAATGATTCCATCTACCTGCTTTGTCCGAGCAAGTTTTTTTGCCACAATAGGAATCTCAAAAGATCCCGGGACTTTATATACAGAAATATTCTCGTCTTCCGCTCCTAATTTGTAAAGCGCGTCAAAAGCACCTTCCAAAAGTCTTTCTGAAATAAATTGATTGAACTTGCTGATAATGATTCCAATTTTTAAACCCTTTGCTTGCAATTTTCCCTGATATGTCTTCATTTTTTTCTCCTCTTAATTCCCAATATATTTTGGCTTTCTCCTTTTCTAAAAAAGCCATTGCCTGTGATTTTTTGGCTTAAAGGAATTTTATTCATTTTTATAAAAAGTATTGTTTAATTTTTTTTCATAAATACGGTATTTCTTATAAACTCTTCCTCCAATTGAAATTGTGAAATTATTAATAGCATCATTATCTTCCAATTGCCAAGATGTTTCACACCATTCATATCCTCTTTTCTGGGCATTTTTTTCTAACTCTGAATACAGTAGATAACTGATTCCAATGTGCCTGTACTCCTTTAAAACACCAAAGACAATAGCGCGCATTCCTTTTATTTTCTTCTTGTGTAGGAAAAATTTAATAATTCCCAAAGGCGTTAGTCTGCCATTCATCTTCTTGATTAACTCATTGTAGTTAGGAAGGCCAAAAGCAAATCCTATCGGTTTACCCTTATCTTCAGCCAAAATCACTAAATTTGGATCTGCCAGTTTCTTGAGTCTATCAGCTATGTGTGCCATTTCTTCATCTGTCCATGGAACTGCCCCCCAATTCTTTTCCCATGCATTATTATATATATATTTAATCTTTTTTACTTCTTCTCTTACGTTCTTTAAATTCACGATCCGGAGAGTGACCGTTGTGTTTTTCTTTATTTTTTCAACAATCTCCTGCACTTTGTCAGCAGTCTTATGGTCTTTTGTCATATAAAAAGCATATAAATCTATGGCCTTATACAATCCACATTTCTCCATTAACTCCAGATAATATGGGGGATTATACGGCATCATTATTACAGGCGGAGAGTCAAAACCCTCGAGCAGAAATGCACATTCATCATTTATCGAAAGATTCATTGGACCTCTGATAATCTCCATTCCTCTCTCTTCCCCAAATTCAGCTACTTGGTCTAAGAGAGCATGAGCAACCTCAACATCGTTGAAGCTTTCATAAAGGCCAAAAAAAACAACTTTTTCTTGATGAAATTGATTGTGCCGCCTGTTAATAATTGCTGCAATTCTTCCATGGACTTCATTATTCTTATAGGCCAAAAAAAGTTCCATATCAGCGTGTTTAAAAAAGGGATTCTTTTTCTTGTCTAATTTCTCTTTAAAATCCATAACCAAAGGAGGAACCCAATTTTGGTCATCTTTGTAAACTTTCCAAGGAAATAAAATAAACTTTTTAAGGTCTTTTTTTGAAGCAACTTTTTCAATACGGATATGTTCCATTTTCTTTCCTTACTAAATTTTATTTATTCTAACAGATAATATTTTTTTTTGCACGGATAAATTCAAGTGAGTAAGCATCTCTATTTCCGTGATGAGGGAAACATCTGACCTAATTGAGAAGTGCGGCGCTGGTTCATCTCCATATGAAGCCCATTGTGGAGGGTGGGAG
>DAOUSP010000157.1 GCA_030627155.1 Candidatus Aminicenantota bacterium | reverse complement strand
GATTGGAATGCAGGATATATGATAAAAATAAAGGCACCAAAGAAGAAAAGGCTGATAAGCGCAAGAATTTGCGAAGGAGCTATCCCTAAAAGAAAACAAAAGATTGTGGAGCCGACAAGACTCCACTGAGTAAGTCTCGCTCGCCCAAATTGCTTACTCAAGTAGCCAAAAACATATGTTACAATTGTCCCAATGCCGATCCATGAAGCAAGAAAGACTCCTGTAATTCCAAGAGGAACGAGGAATTTATGAGTGAAAAGAGATGGAGCATAATAAACAGTAGTTGCCCAGCATGCACCGCCAAAGAATATTCCAAAAATGTAATGTTTCATTCCTTTTAAGGAGTCTTTCCAGTAAGAAAAATCAGGCTTTTGAAGCCCTTCGCTTTTTGTTGAGACATTTCTGACCGAAAGGAATCCCACGAAGCCAATAAATAGAATAATGGATGCCCAAACATAAAGAGGAGTTTTCCAGCCAAAATTTTGTGCCAAAAATCCTACAGTTATAAAAGCCAGAAAAACTCCGAGATTTCCTGACCCAGTTTGAATGCCCATGGCAAAATCGAGTTTTTTGCCAGTATGTGTTTTAGAAACTGTTGCAATGCCGATTGGATGGTAGAAGCTTACAAATGCTCTCATCATCAGATAAATCAACAGAAGCATCAGGAAGTTCCTGGACAAAGCAAGTAAGGCGAGAGAACCCGAAAGGCCGCACAAGCTAAAAAGAAGAAGATGCTTGTATTCAAATCTATGGGCAAAACTGGCAAGTAGGATTTGAAATAAAAATGTGGTAAGAAGCCCCAGGTTTGATAGGATGCCGATATGCGAGTATTTGTTTATGATGAACTGATGGCTGTACAGGAGTGGAAAAATCATCGGAACAGTCACTGTGGCAGCGTCATTCATGCCATGGAAAACCGAAGCGGAAAAAAGGACTTTTTTTTTCATAGGTCTAATAAGAAATGGGGTTTATACTAAACCTTAAAGAAGTTGTCAATTTGACTTGTGGTTTCATATTCATGTTTCCAGCCAAAAAATATTATTGATTATCCCAAAAAAAATAAGTAATGTGAATAAAAGATTAATAAAAAAGAGAGGAAAATATGGCTGTTAAATTATCAAGACGCGATTTTATCAAATCAGGTGTTGGGCTAAGCGCATCTGCAATGCTTGCAGGCGGCACTAATTTACTTGATGCAACAAGGAACCAGGTAGGCAGAAGAATGGTCGTTATATCCAGCTCAAACGGCTTAAAAGCCACAGAAAAAGCCATGGAACTTCTCAATCAAGGGAGTGACGCTTTAGATGCTGTGATTGCTGGAGTGAATATTGTTGAGGATGATCCCAATGATCATTCTGTTGGTTACGGAGGTCTTCCAAATGAAGAGGGCGTAGTAGAGTTAGATGCTTCAGTAATGCATGGGCCTACACATAATGCTGGAGCTGTTGCGAGTTTGAGGAAAATCAAAAATCCTTCTAAAGTTGCTCGGCTGGTGATGGAGAGAACAGCTCATGTGCTCCTTGTAGGGAAAGGAGCATTGAAGTTTGCAAAAGCCCACGGCTTCAAAGAGGAAAACTTATTAACGGATGAAGCGAGAGAAATATGGATTCGTAGAAAGGAACAGTTATCAGATTCAGATTTCTGGTATCCTCCAAAATCTGAAACCTTAAGTTCGAAGCTTCGCTCTTACGTGAATTCATATGGAACTATCAATTGTTGTGCATTGGATGTGAATGGAAATCTTTCTGGAGTGACAACTACGAGCGGATATTTCTATAAAATTCCAGGAAGAGTCGGAGATTCACCCATCATAGGAGCTGGTCTTTATGTGGACAATGATATTGGTGCAGCAGGGTCAACAGGGTTGGGCGAGGCCAATATTCTTACATGTGCAAGTTTTATGGTAGTAGAATTTATGAGGCGCGGAATTTCTCCTGAGGAAGCATGCTTAAAAACTTTGGAGCGAATAGCACAGAAAGCAAAGTTGTGGCCGGGACGGTCAGATGAAAATGGTTTTCCACGATTCGGCCTGAATTTCTATGCCATAAATAAAAAAGGAGAATATGGTGCAGCATGCATGTGGAAAGGAGCACGCTTTGCTGTTCACGATGGAAAAGAAAATAAATTGATGGATTCTGCCTATTTGTTCAAAAGAAAATAAAAGATTTATTGTTCTTCAAACACAATGGCTGTATAACCGTCTTTATTCAATCGAGCAGCGATTTTTTCTGCCTCAGAAAGGGATCCTGCTTTTATCCTCACCCGATAATAAGTGCGATTGGGTGTTTTGAATTGAGAAATATATACATGTCTGTAAGATCTTCTGAGTTTTTTATGAAGGGTGTGGGCATTCTTCTTAAAAATAAAGGCGCCGGCCTGGACAGAATATTTTACTATCAATTTTTTAGGAGAACGCTGTGGGATTACTTCGATACGCACCGGCACTACGCCAGCACCTACCATGTCTAATGCCTTTGCAGCCGCATAAGAAAGGTCGATAATCCTACCTTTGACAAAAGGACCCCTGTCGTTTATTCGTACAGTAATAGATTTCCCATTATTCAGGTTTGTGACCATCACATGAGTTCCAAAAGGAAGGGTTTTATGAGCAGCTGTAAGGTCATGCATGTTGTAAATCTCTCTATTGGAAGTGAGCTTACCGTGAAAGTCAGCCCCATACCAAGATGCTAGGCCAGATTGAACCCCTTCTGAGGGAAGATAACTTATTCGAGTACATGATGTAAGAAGAAACATGAAAGGGATAATAAATAAAGATATTTTTACTTTTAAATATTCGATCCTTACTTTCCCTGAATCCTGCATGATAATGAATCTTTTTATGGATTTTACCATAATGAGTAAAAAACTCCAGCTAATCTATAAAGTTTTAATGATGACAATTCCTATAAATACGATTATTTCTATAAAAATAAAGTAAATTTACAGAAGTTTCTGGAAGTTCTCTTTCAGTAGATTAAAAGCTTCGTCTGGGTCTGAGCAGTATCTAAATATTTTACTGTCTTCTGGAGTTATTGCCTTATATTTTAAAAGGTTTTCAAATTTAATTATATCCTGCCAATATTCTTTCCCATAAAGTAATATCAAGAATCCATCCCTTGGGACCTTTTCTGTCTGCACGAGCGTAAGCATCTCGAAAAGTTCGTCCAGAGTCCCAAATCCTCCAGGGAAAGCAACAACAGCTCTGGTTTTATAAAAGAGCCAGAATTTACGCATGAAAAAATAGTGAAAAACAAAAGAAAGTTCAGGGGAAATGTAAGAATTTGGAAACTGCTCATTAGGAAGAGAGATGTTCATGCCGATTGATTTACCGCCAGCACGTGCAGCTCCACGGTTAGCAGCCTCCATGATTCCAGGCCCGCCTCCTGTGCAAATCACGAAATTTTTCCCCTTTTTTTTCAATTTTATCGCCCAGGTTGCAATATTAAAAGCCAATTTTTCTGCTTCCCAGTAATATTTTGTAAGAACAGAATCTCTTTCCTTGGGATTTGCCACGGATGAACCTAAGAACAGCACTGTATCATTTACTTTAAACTTATCAAGGCGTGAGAGTGGTTCGAGATATTCACTTAAAATCCTTACTGTCCGTGCTTCAGGAGAGTTTAAAAATTCCAGATTTCTATAAGCTTTTTCAGGTATATGAGATTTTTTCATGATTGCCTCTTTTTAAAAATAATGAGAAAATTTTATATTAATTAGTTCCTCATGACAAGATTTTAATAGACAAAGTGATGCATCTCCGTTTCCGTGATATTTGAAGTTCTATCAATTCGCCTTAACTTTGCTTTAACGAGAAAAGACCCAGGAATGGCTGAAGCGACCTTCGAAGATTTAGCCTTCCCGAACCGACCCCGAGGGAATCCGGCTAAGTCGGACGGCCGAG
>DAOUSP010000228.1 GCA_030627155.1 Candidatus Aminicenantota bacterium | reverse complement strand
AGATGGATAAGCTAAACACAGAATTAAGTAAACAAGAAAAGGTTCCTGAGTTGGTTTCTTTTTCTATAAAAGAATTTGACCAGAAACTACTTGAAGTTGAAGAAGTAGTAATTCCAAAAGAACTTGGGTATAGGGGCTCTATGGAGATGGCTTTAAGAGGAGGTTCCTTGGCTCAACTTATTATGTTCTTAGGATATTCTGTCGGAAATTACCCTTCAAAGCCCAGTGAAACCGAACTTTTACAGCTCCAAGAATATTCAGACGCAGTAGCTGGAATAATTGAAAAAGTGAATAATTTGATTACAGTTAAGCTTACAAAATTAAATGAAGTATTATCGGCAAATAACCAAAAGCCATTAAAAGCACCAAAGACAGTCAAATAGTAGAATCTGAAAAAAGAAAGCCAGTCTTTATGGAATTATGAAATTAAATTACGTTTTTTATAAATTCCTATTTCTCGATATTAATGTTTTGTCTGCGTAAAAATTAATCCTGAATGAAATTGACTTTCTTGGCACCATCATAATCGATTCCGTAAGACTTACTCCGATTTTCTCTGCTGGAAGCTTTTGGAAAATGAACTTCTGTCCTTCAAGCCCCCAGCTTTTATAGCCAGGACTGTAACGTTTACT
The DNA here is from genome assembly GCA_030627155.1 of Candidatus Aminicenantota bacterium. Taxonomy (GTDB): domain Bacteria; phylum Acidobacteriota; class Aminicenantia; order Aminicenantales; family Aminicenantaceae; genus Kmv29. The sequence goes on along the minus strand of DAOUSP010000228.1, from coordinate 2,121 downwards.
GGGCCACAAGTTCATAAATCGCGCTTTTTTTGCCAGAATATCATCCATCTGCTGGGCGATTGATTCAACTGCCTCAGAACCAAGGGCATCTAAAATCAGACCCCTGAGAAGCTCATTTTTAGCCACTAAATTAGCAACTTCTTTTTCAAGTTCAGGGCCTATAGTACAGACGCATAATGCTACCTTTTCTGCATATTTGAATATAGAATGCTGGCTTGTCTCTTCATATGGGATGATAGTATATAGAGCAGTCGGATGGATAAATGAGAATAAGCGTTCTTTTTCTTCGGTAATAGCTTGCTTTATGGAAGAGTTGACCTCAGATTCCCTTGATTTATGCCCAATACAGCGCAAAATAAGTTTATTATCTAATTGAATTTTAAAGTTTTTTATAATCTCTATAGGATCTTTTTTCATTTCTCTAAAAGATTATCATAATATTAAGTAAAAAAATTGAACATCCTGTTTAATTTAACAATTTATCATGAAGCAATTATTTCTGGAAGAACATCCAAACCATTTTTTCTTGCATCTTGAAGCATAATGCGATGCAGCTCCTGCCTAATTTCCTCTGGAAGGAGGGAAGGAGGATTTTCTTTAAGAAGTTTCTCCAGTTCCTCTGATGCTCGGTCTGCCATTGACTTCCCCCCAAAAGAGACCCAGGCGTCATAGGTGTCCCTGTCAACAATTTTAGGAAAAGTATGTTCCTGGCGATACCATTTGCGAGTATGAGGAAAAGTCAGGAATTGGAAGCCTTCATAGAAGTTTTCGAAAAGATTCAGTGCAATCGGTTCATCTCTCTGGGTTATTCCGTCAATTAGACGATATGCCATTCGGCAGATTTCCTCATCGATTAAAAGTTTCTCAAGGCTTTGACAGCTTTCAAAATCCATCATTCCAGCTCCTGAAACAACGTTTATCCCGCTGAGAGCTGCAAGAATTGCCCCTATTCCAGATTCAAATCCAGCTTGAGAGTCATTTATTTTCGAATCACTAAGCCCCATATATGCATGTGTTGGAAGTTTAAGGTGCTTTCCTATCTGGGCATAGGCAGAATCAATCATCATGGTCTCTATTGCTCCCATTGGAGTCGTGCCTTTTCTCATATCGAAGCTTGATGGGGAGCCGCCAAAAATAACTGGCGCTCCTTTGCTTGCAAGCTGACAGATTACAAGGCCAGATAAGTTTTCTGCTACATGTTGGACTAATGTGCCAGCGATCGTTATTGGAGAGGTTGCTCCTGTCATTCCCATAGATATTAATTCCGAAGGAATGCCAGCTCGGGCACAGTCAATCAGACTCTGAGCCGTGAGGTTGCTCCATTTTAGAGGAGGGGAGGGGCAGGCATCAAAAATAGCTAATGGCTTTTCAGAAAGTTCTTTTTCGCTGCCTCTAACAGCTTTCAGCATCTCATACATTGGCTTAAATCCTTCAATGCGAAATGTACCAGTAACAACTGGTTTTGATGAAAATTGAAGGCCAATGAACAATCTATAGGTATCAGCGATGATATCTGGGATGTCACTGCTTATAAGGCCTGTGCTTTGAAAATGAATATGTTCCAAACATTCAGTAAGCCGCACAAATCTAACCAAATCCTGGGTGTTGGCTCTGCGTTCTTGCTTGGTAGAGTGATCAAGGATAGTAACAGCAGCTGAACCTGGGTTAAAGTGTACCTCATCGCCTCCAACAATATATTCCTTTTCTCCTGAACGATTGTACAATTTAATTATAGAAGGAGTAGATGAAAGAGCATCAGAAACAAGTTCAGGCGTAATGTGGGCTCTTTTCGAAGGTTCATCAACTTTCATGCCGGCATCCTTCAGAAGTTCTAATGCTTCGTTGTTTTCTATAAAAATGCCTTGTTTTTCGAGGATGATGAGTGCCTCATCAATTATCTTCTTTATTAATTCATCATCTAATAACTTTAGTTTTGGTCTTATTTTTTGAATCATAGGTCTTCCTTTTTAGTTATTAAGTAAGTTTTTCATGACCTTGACTGCAGCCATAGCATTTTCAGCATAACCGTCAGCACCTATATCCTCAGCCCATTTTCTGTTTACAGGAGCTCCTCCTACCATCACTCTGAATTTCCTATAAAGATTTTTTTCTTTCAGTAGT
>DAOUSP010000205.1 GCA_030627155.1 Candidatus Aminicenantota bacterium | reverse complement strand
TTTTTGGTTTTACAATTAAAATCAATGCAGGCAGAATCACTAAACAAGAAAGAGCTGCAAGGAACATAGACCCTGACATGACTCCACCAAAATGCCTTAGAGGACTCATTGTAGAGAAAAGCAGCACAACGAATCCTCCCATGACAGCAAGAGAATTTGATAAAATCGCCTTCCCTTTGTCTACATACACCCGATGAACAGCTTCCTCAAGAGGAAGTCCTTCTCGCATTTCTTCCCGTATTCCGTGTGTGAAATGGATAACATAGTCAATACCGACTCCAATAGACACCCCGGCAACCATCACTGTTCCATAATCAAGAGGAATTCCAAATAAACCGCAAAATCCATAGATTATACCCAGGGTAAAAAGAATAGGAATAATACAGATGAATCCCCATGTTAGAGAACGGCCCATGAAAATCATCAAAATAAACGTGATTCCTAAAGCTAAAGCAAACGACTGAATCTGGGAAACAAAAAGAAAATGGTCTAACCGTGTTAAAAGAGCAGGAAAACCGCTTTGCTCGACCTGGTCGAATTCAAGTGCTGTTCCAGAAGCAGAATCTCCTGCTTCATCAGAAAGGACAACCAGATCGTCTGCAATCTCGTATAACAGGCCAAATAATTTTTTAGAAAATGCCTTATCTTCCATGGCTTTTTCAGGGATGATTTTCTCCAATTCACGGAATGAACGCTCAGAAAAAACAAAGTTTTTTGCTTCCTTAACCCTGAATGCTAAAGTAGATGCCACATCAGATGCGATATCCTCATCAAAATAATCATGTGGGATTACTTTTTTCAACACCATCTCAAAATCTTCCTCTGAAACAGCTCCGCTGGATACTGCACCCATTAATTTTTCATAAAGTCTTTCCTTCACATGATTTAAAATTTCAAAATCAAAATATTCGGAAAAAATGTATCCATGAAATTCTTTAGCAATAATATCTCTTACATCTTTATCTTCAGGCAATGGAAAGTCATCAATCAATGGAAGAAGTCTTTCCATGGCTTTTTGAGTATCAAAGTGAGTATCTCCATAGAACCTGACCAGCCAGCCAATCTCATCCAGAATGCATCTTGCCTCCTCTTTTCGTAACCTGAGTGATTCCTCTGAAGAGAACTTGTTCAATTCATAAAGAGTAAATCCACTCGAGAACTCTTTATCCAGGAATTCATGTAATTTCCTATGGAGGTATTTCATAAACTCCATTTCATAGTTTGAAATCCTTGAGAAAATCAAACTCTCCTTAAGGTCATCTGTTACAAACTGCTTGAGTTCATCCCTCCCTTCCAAGAAAAACCAGAGATTCCCCACGCCCCTGTCATTATCAGGAAGATGATAACGATTGTTCAGCTCAAAATTCAATTCCTGAATAAAATCAGAGATAGAAAACGGGTTTTTTATTCCTTCAAGGGAATATAAATAATTCTCAGCTCTTCTTATGAGTCGTAGGGAACCTGCGGATTTAACATTTTCTCCCTTAAAATAAAGAGTTACAGGTGCGTACCCGGCAAAATGATCCTGGACAATTTTAAGGGCAACTCTCGGTTGACTGGTTTCAGGATAATACTCAGTAAAATTCACCTGTCTTTTGATACGGAAAAGGCCTGGACCGAAAGCAAAAAAAACAACAATAGATAAAATCAAAGCCAGATTTCGATGTTTTCTAACAAGTCCAGATGAAACATTAAGTATGAAAGAAAAAATAGTAATGCGGCTTTTTGAATCGCTTTTTCTTTTTGAGATAAAGATTGCATTTCCAGCAGGAATGAAAGTTAGTGAAATGACAGCCGCAAACGCGATTCCAAAAGCGGAAAAAACCCCAAATTCTTCTATGAGTTTAAGTTTGGCTGTAACAAATGAAATAAATCCTGCAACCGTTGTGGCAGCAGCAAGAATAACAGGCATAGATATACTCTTTGTCGCCTCCTGGATATGTGATAGAGCAAGCCCACCTTTGTGGCCTTCATTATAGATACTGTTGACCACATGAATTCCATAAGCAGAGCCCAGTGCAATCAACAAAACAGGAAGCGCTGGAGTAATTATATTCATAGAGATATTAAATAGTCCCATTAGACCAAACATCCAAATCGTAGCTATCCCAACTACCGCCAAAGGAAATACTACTCCATTCAAATGTCTAAAACTGAAATAAAGAATCATCATGATTAGAATTACAATGATGGGCACAAGTTTTTTTATATCTGAAGAAACATATTCGTCTGCAAAATATGCATCCGAAGGGCTTCCAGAATAATAGATTTCAGCGTAATCCTTTAGATGTTTTTCAACGGCTGGCTTTACTGTATCTCTAAAACTCTTGATAATATCTTCCTTCGGATTAATATAAATGCTTACTGCCAGCCATTTACCATCAGCCGAAATCACATTATTAACAAATCCTTCTTTGGAGAGGGCATAATCTTTAAGCTCCTGTAATTCCTTTGAGCTTTCCGGAATATCTTCAAGAAAGTCCCGGACTTCTATAGCCCCTTCAATCTGGGTGATATGAGGTGTATTTGAAATAGATGTCACTGAAAATATCTTCTCATTTTCTCTAAGTTCTTCTGTAAGAGCTTTAACCTTATTTAAAATTTCTGGAGAGAACGACTCTCCTTTAAATGTCTTTAACATAACAAGAACCAGGTCATTCGGACCGAATTGTTTTCCCGTATGCAGCAAAAGCTTTAAAACAGGGTCATCTTTTGGAATCCACTGGGTCACTCGATTATCAAAATGAAGGTTCTTCATCTGATAAGCAAAGAAAAGGGTCAAGAGAAAAATGACAGCGACTACAGCGTACCTTCTCTTAACGACAAATTCAGATGTTTTCTCCAGCATTTGCGTCCTCCAAGAAATTGAGAGTGAATATTCACTCTCCTTGCCAAAAACAGCTCTCTCGCATTAAGAATTCGAGATGTTTTAACCTGAATTATTCATAAATTATGCCGACACCAATATTTATTTTCCATGATATGTGCCACTTACATTGATTTTTCCTTCAGCATAACATTCAACTCTTTTCCCATGC
>DAOUSP010000067.1 GCA_030627155.1 Candidatus Aminicenantota bacterium | reverse complement strand
TTATATTGAAGTAAAAGAGAAAGCTTCTGGTTGGCATGGAATTTGCAATATGGAAACATGATGGATTTTTTTAGAAAAAAGGAGGTGAAAGCAGGCAGGAAGTTTATAAAATTTGGGAATTGTTGGAGTGAAGATTTTCACTCTAAGGCAAGGTAAAAATTGCCCCTCAAAAAAGGAGGGGAAAAAAGGAGGATGTATTGAAAAAAATTCTAAGCCTTTTTTGTTTACTATTGTTAGTTGGCGTTTTCACTTATGCTCAGGAATTTGGGGCCATTAGGGGAAAAGTTGTAGATACAGAGGGAGTGCCTCTTCCTGGAGTCGCAGTGAGCTTGACCGGTGTAAAGACTGCTCCAAGGTCTGCTATTACTTCTGAAGGAGGAAATTTCAGGTTTATGAATCTTCCTGTTGCCAGGGACTACACCTTAAAGATTGAGCTTCCGGGCTTCAAGACTGTTATTCGGGAGAAACTCGATGTTTCCTTTGGAAGAGACATCACTCTGGAGATTGTCCTTGAAGCAGCAACAATTGAAGAGGAGATTACAGTTGTGGGAGAGACTCCTGTCATCGATACCAAAAAGACTCAGGTTGGTACGAATATCTCAAGCGAGATGATAATGAGCTTGCCCACATCCAGGAATCCCTGGGTTATCATGTCACTTGTTCCTGGAATGCTCATCGATAGAGAAGATGTCGGCGGAAACGAGGGCGGACAGCAGTCTTCCTATTTCGGTCATGGTGGAGGCGAAGACGACACCACATGGAGCATCGATGGAGCAAACATCACTGATAATTCTGCTTTAGGAGCTGCTCCAGCTTATGTCAACATTTCAAGTTATGAGGAACTGCAAATCAACTATGGAAACAACGATGTAAGGGCTCAGACCGGTAGTGTTCAGCTAAATATCGTCAGTAAGCGCGGCGGAAATGCCTATTCTGGGATGTTTTACATGGATGTAGAGAGAGCTCCCTGGCAGGCAGAGAACGTTACCCAAGAGCTAAAGGATATTGGCTATACTTCAGCAGGTATCAACAGGGTTTATCTTTATGGTGCCAACTTCGGCGGGCCCCTTGTAAAAGACAGAGCTTGGTTCTATGGTTCCTGGGGGATTCAGGATATTGATTCAAGAACTCTGGCCGGGACATCGGATAAGACCTGGTTAGTCTCTGGATATGGAAAACTCAATCTGCAGCTTACTCCTAACACAAGAATGGAAGGCTTTGTTGAATGGGACAACAAGCTAAAATGGGGCAGGGCTAACTGGGGTTACACGGTTCAGGGCCCGGAGACACTCTGGAACCAGGATGGCCCTGGTTTTATTTGGAAAGCTGAACTGGAACAGATGTTCGGAAACCTTTATCTCAATGCCAAGGGAGTCTACATGGATGGTGGATTTGCTTTGCGCCCGGTACAGGGCGAAAGGACTCCTGATGGTTCCGGAGATTACTTGATAACTGTCTATTACCCCACCTTCTTTGCCTCAGGAAACATTGATGATTATGGATGTGATAGAAACCAGCTCAACTTAAACTTAACCGGAAACTATTTTGCCGAAGGAATACTCGGCGGAGACCACGAAATCAAATTTGGAGTAGACTATGTAACAGCCACAACTACTACTTATGATTTCTATGAAGGAAACCTGCGTCTTGCTTATTATGGACCTGATCCTTCTCTTCCGACAGGAGAGTGGTGGGAAGCCTGGCTTTTAAGGGACTACCTGTTAAATGTCTGGTTCGCCCGATATTCTGCATATATTCAGGATACAATGACATTCGGTAAACTGGCAGTCAATATCGGACTAAGGTATGACCAGGAACAGTCCATGGTCAAAGACGAAGATGTTCCTGCATCACCGTGGCTGCCTCAGTACATGCAGCATCTTAAGATTGACGAGCTGGATCCGGGTGTCAAGTGGCAAGTGCTATCTCCAAGAGTGAGTTTTATCTATGACATTTTTGGAAACGGAAAAGACGTTATCAAGCTGTCAATGGCCCGCTATGGTGGTCAATCTGGCTTTGATATGGCATATCATTCCAACCCGATTGGGTGGACTGAGATTGATGTGATCTGGCAGGATTTAAACGGAGATGGTCGTGTGACTGCGGATGAACTCTTTGGGTATGACTGGGACACAGGCAATCTGAAGGATGTAAACGATCCTGATTACTGGCTCTGGTATGGTGGTCTTAACCCCGATAATCCCTCAAGTGTAGCTGTTCGCAATAAATTTGATCCCGATTACAATTCTCCTCTTCTGGATGAGCTTACAATTTCTTATGAGAAAGAGCTGTTCACCGATTTTGCGGCCCGTGCGGAATTTTTCTACAAGAAGCAGCATCGTCAGACGTGGACTAAAGGTATGCTGCCTGACGGTACTGTGGAAGACTCGAGCAACTATTATCAGGTCGGTACAGAGCCTATAACCGGTTATCCTATTTATGGTCGCTCCCAATACTTTCCCTACAGGTACAGAACCAATTATGAAAATCGATTTGATCGTTATCTCGCTGGCCAACTCGTTTTAAAGAAGAGACTTTCAGGAGGATGGATGATGGATGCCTCATTCACCTATTCAGATTGGACTAGACACTACGAAGGTGACTATGTCGATCCGCAAAATATTGAATATTATGACGGTGGTGTGGTTGCTCCCGAAAGCAGTGGTTCAGGAGTCAGAGGGATTTACGTCAATTCCAGATGGCAGTTTAAACTCTCCGGTCTCTACCAGTTGCCTTATGGCATTAACGTCAGTGGAGTCTTCGTTGCTCGAGAAGGATATGTTATGCCTACCGATGTATTAGCATATCGCCCTGGAATTGGTAATCGCAGTGTTTACGGTAGTCCGGACGGTGGTGGAAAATTCGGTGATGAGCGGCTGCCAGCTTTCTGGGTACTGAATTTCAGATTGGAGAAAGTTTTCCAGGTATCTGATACTTCCACTGTTATCCTTGCAGTAGATGCTTTCAATCTCACCAACTCTGCTCATGCCTTAAAGCAACAAACTCGCATCACTGCAACCACGTTCGGGGATCCTTTGAGAATTCTCAATCCCAGAGTCATTAGATTCGGGATAAGGTTCAACTTCTAAGCAGACTCCAAAAGTACGAACTCAAAGCCCCTCCCTTTATTATGAAGGGAGGGGCTTTTTTTTTATTTCATTAAATGATAAAATTTAAAAGGAGGTTTTGGATGAAAAAAGCAGGATTTCTATTAATTTTCCTTTTATTAATCAGTTCCTTTGTTTTGTCTCAGGGTTACAGAGGTAAGGGAAAAGTCATTGGGTATGTTTATGACGAACAGGGCAATCCCTTGGAAGGTGTCAAAGTTAAGCTTTATTCCTTGAAATCTCAATCAGGATTTGAAACCGCAACAGATGCCAATGGGAAGTGGAAAGCCTTTTACATAAGAGGGGGAGAGTGGAATATTGATTTTGAAAAAGCTGGCTATATACCAAAAAAGATAAGTGCAGAGCTTAAAGAATATGATAAAAACCATAATATAGAAGTGACCTTGAAGAAGATTGAGGGCTTGGTTATTACAGAAGACTTAAAGGTTGAGCTCAGGAAAGGGAACGAGCTTTTTGACGAAGAAAAATATGAAGATGCAATGGAAGTCTATAAGAAAATACTTGAGGAATTTCCCGATGCATGCATCATCCATCAAAACATCGGGAATTGTTATTTCCAGATGGAAAAATATGATCAGGCTGAAGAATATTACAGAAAAGTCTTAGAAAAGGATCCTGAAAACCAGGAATCCATGCTTCTCATAGGAAATTGCTGTTCTAACAGAGGAGAAGAAGATAAAGCCCTGGAGTGGTACAACAAGATCGAATTTGAAAAGATTAAGGACCCTATGGTTTTATTCAATATTGGATCAAATTTTTACAATCAATCAAAGTTTAAAGAGGCCTTAAAATATTATAAAAAAGCGGTCGAAATCCAGAATGATTTTCTCGATGGTCTTTATCAACTGGGCCTTTCCTATTTGACTCTCGAAAAATATAGAGATTCAGTTGATGCTTTTGAAAATTATTTAAAGTATGACCCTGATTCAGAAAGGGCTTCTCAGGTGAAGCGCTTTATTGAATTTTTAAAAACGAAAATCAAGGGAGCAATCTCATAAAAAAAGATGGCATCTCATTTTTTCCCTGACACGCTCCATGTGATCACTCGCAATAATGGGGAAATGGTGTTGCCCGAAGTGGCAAATAACAATATTAATTCGAGACTGAGAGAAAATTTAATTCGATGAAAACATATAGAGGCTTTATTTTTTTTGTGTTTTTTCTTCTTTTGAGCCTGTCTTTTTCTGTTTCTTCATTATTTCCCCAAAGAAATTCAAAGAATGTCAGGCTCAATTTTCTCCTCATCACGATAGATACTTTGAGAGCAGACAGGTTGAGCTGTTACAGCAGGGAACATTTGAAGACTCCAAATATCGATGGCTTGGCGGAAAAGGGAGCTCTATTTTTAAAAGCCTTTGCCAATACTCCAACGACTCTGCCTTCCCATACCAACATCCTTTTAGGGACAACGCCTCTCTATCACGGGGTTCACGACAACTCTAATTTTATCGTGAGAAAAGAATTTTTAACTTTGGCAGAGCATCTGAAGAACTACGGCTATTCCACCGGTGCTTTTGTAGGGGCATTTCCGTTGGACTCAAGGTTTGGGCTTACCCAGGGATTCGATGTCTATGATGACAATTACGGGAGCAAAAGCTCACAGGAATTTTCTTATGTCGAGAGAAAGGCTGAAGTTGTTGTTGAAAAAGCATTAAGCTGGCTTGGAGACAAAACTAACCCCTGGTTCCTCTGGATTCATTGCTTTGATCCTCACCAGCGGTATGATCCTCCAGAGCCTTTCAAGACTAAATACAATAGTCATCTCTACGACGGCGAAGTGGCTTATGTTGATTTTGCATTGGGAAAGTTATTTAATTACTTGGAAGAAAAAAATTTGAAGGATGAGACTTTGGTAATTTTTACTGCAGATCACGGTGAATCGTTGGGGCAGCATGGAGAGTCAACTCATGGTTATTTTGCCTACAACAGCACGATTTGGGTGCCTTTGATTATCTCTTTTCCCGGAATAAATCCAAAAAAGATAGATCAGAATGTCTGTCATACAGATATTTATCCTACGGTTTGTGACATTTTAAATATTGAAAAGCCGTCTTTTCTTCAGGGTGTTTCCATCTTGCCGGCTATTAAAGGGAAAAAACTGGCTAAACGAGCCATTTATTTTGAATCTCTGTATCCTTACTACAGCAGAGGATGGGCTCCTTTGAAGGGTTATATCGAGGAGAATGGAAAGTTTATTGATTCACCGATACCGGAATTTTATGATTTGGAAAAGGATTTTGATGAATTAGAAAACCTCGCGCCGGCTAAAGAGTTAAATGCCTATAGAAGGAAACTTGAAAAAGTAATTGAGGTGCAATCTTATATTGGGGAGAAGAAAGCAAAACAGAGAATTGATAAGGAATCTCTTGAGAAGCTAAGAAGTCTGGGTTATGTCTCGAACCCGCAAATTTCTAAAAAGGAAACTTTTTCCAAAAAAGATGATTTAAAAGTCCTTCTTCCTTATCAAACCAAATTGATGAAAGCAATGGGTTCTTATCATAAGGGTAATATTGAGGAGGGAGTGACTCTTCTGAAAGAAATCATTGCAGAGAGAAAGGATTTTGATCTGGCCTATACTTATTTAGCAACCCTGTACAAAGAGCAAGGCAAATTAAGGCTGGCTGTAGATGTTTTAAGAGAAGGATTTGGAAATAATCCCTCGAGTTATAAGATAATCACCACATTTGGCCTTTTTCTTACTGAAGTCGGCCAATATGATGCTGCTGTCGAAATTCTTGAGAAAGGCCTAGCTCTCATAGACTATGATCCTGAGCTTTGGAACTATTTAGGAGTAGCTTACTGGAGGAAGGGGGATTTTGAAAATGCCCTGGCGGCCTATCAGAAAGCTCTTTCTCTGGATAATAATTATCCCATAGTCTTCAATAACCTCGGCTCTCTTTATCTTTCTTTGTTTCTTAAAACAAAAAGCCGCAGCGATCACAAAAAATCTCTCCAAAACTTTAAAAGGGCTATTGAGCTGGATCAAAATTATAGTTCGGCTTACAATGGGCTAGGAGCTGCTTACCGACATGTTGGGAATATAAAAGGAGCGATTTACTGCTGGGAAAAAGCCGTGGAACTAAACCCAGATTTTGGGTTTGCTCTTTATAACTTGGGCTCAGCCTATTTGGAAAAAGGCGATAAAACACAGGCCCTTGCCTTTTTTACTAAATATAAAGAAAAAAACTATCACTTACTCCCACCTAAAGAGAAAGATAAGCTCAATGCCTTGATTCAAAAATGCAGGGAAAAACAGTGAAATATTTGATTTCCGCTCTGATTATAATTGCTGTTGTATCCTTGATGAGCTGTGGATTTTCAGGAAAAGTTTCCCTTGATCCTGCAAGCCAGGATTTTTATGAGACAGCCCGTCTCATAATGACACAACAGGAAAAAAATATTTTTCATCATCTTCCAGATCAGAAATCCCGGGAGGAATTTATCGAAGATTTCTGGGCAAAAAGGGACCCGGATCCGGAAACAGAAGAGAACGAATTTAGAGAAGAGTTTTTTAGAAGAATCGAGTATGCCAACCTTCGTTTTATAGAAGGCATACCCGGATGGAAGACTGATAGGGGAAGAATATACATCTATCTTGGGCCTCCGGATAAAATCGACCAAAGACCTTTCATGACTTATCCTTCAGTCAAAGGCTTAATCT
>DAOUSP010000140.1 GCA_030627155.1 Candidatus Aminicenantota bacterium | reverse complement strand
TCCTTGGCTCCATCAACAAAGGATCTGGCAATTTTTTCAGAGCTCAGCTTTCCTAAAATTCCTGAAAAAATTCCCAGTGCCAGAAACAACCCTGCAATTTCATTTATGAACCATTTATATTTCAGAATCCCAAACACCAGAAGCACCATGCCCAAAACAAAGAGAACCAATACCCTTTTGTGCGCACCAAGAATCTCAACTTTTCCCTGGTTGGATGCGTTTAATTGCAGTTCTTTTTTTCTCTCTAAATCTTCCTCGTATGTGGGGCTTATTTTGGGGTTTTTCAACACACGGGATGCATAACGCATCACCACAAAAACAGCAATGCCAGTGCCAATTGCCCAGACAATTATCCTGTAACCAACGCCTGAATAAAGAGGAAGGCCTGCGATTCCCTGAGCGATTCCAACAGTAAATGGGTTAAAAAATGCTCCTGCAAAACCGGCTGCAGCACCCAAAAACGGTATCGATACCCCAACAATCGTGTCATACCCGAGCGATAATGCCATTGGCACAAATATCAAAATAAAAGGCATGGTTTCTTCGCACATGCCAAAAATCGCCCCTCCCAATGAAAAGACTGTCATCATCACAGGAATCAAGAACATCCGGAGGGCACGGCTTTCTCTGAACTTAAGGGCAAGATTATGAATAAAAACTGAAATAGCCCCTGTGCTCTGTATTACAGCAAAAGCTCCCCCCACAACAAAAATAAAAACAATAATGTAGGAAGCCTCAATAAAGCCCTTAATTGGGGAAACAAACAGTGCTCCTAATCCCTGGGGGTTGCGTGCAATAAATTGAAAAGAATCAGCCACAGGGATTACCCGTCCGTCTTTTTCTATTCTCTGGTATTCTCCTCCAGGCACGATCCACGTGGCGATAACAGTTAAAACCACAATGATATATATCAGAACCAGAGTGTGTGGAAGTTTTATTTTTTTTAATTTCACAGCAATAGATAGTGCTAAAAAATATGGGCTTTATCAAAATCGGAACATACAAGATTGTTACCAATTTTACAAAGCACATCCCGAGGTGCCTTGTACATAAAGATCTTTATTGGAAATTTCTTCTCCTCTCCAGGACGAAGATGAAGGCCCCAGGAATGGCATTCCAGTTCCCCAAAGGCAAGCTCTTCTTTTTCCAGGTGGTTGTAGATTTGGATGACATCCCCGTTTGCTTCTTGCTCATTTTTTGGCTTATCCACATATGGAAATTCGGATTTCACAGGAAATTTCATTAAGACCATGAAATAATCACCATCTTCTGCTTTGCAAAAATAACAAACTACCCCTTGTGCAAATCGAGGGTTAATCCCAACTTTATAACGTTGGCTTCCATGAATGAAGAAAGAAAAACTTCCTGGGTTAGATTTCACATATTCTTCTGGAATCGGCTCAAAATAATTCCCTCTCCAGGCCTCTTCATTTATTTCTTTCACTGGGACAATCATCGTTCCTTTAGGCGGAACTTGAATTAAACACCAGAGAGCTAAAATCCAGTCCAATAGCTCCTTAGACTCGTTTCTCATCTTGTGGACAAAGTCAATGCCTAAGAAATCGTATTTTATTGATTCGAATTTAGGATCATCTCTTAGGGGGTCTTCTTCATTCTGCATTTCTCTTGTGATTTTTAGTTCATAGTGCTCTTTCCTATCATTAGAGCTTACCTTGAATGAATTGGCGAGTCTGATACATTCGTTTTCCTTAAATAACTCGACTTCATACTGGCCAGGATCCATCATTGAAAAGTCCCTGTTTTCTTTCCAGTCTTGACGAAAGATGAAACCTTTTGGACCACCTTCTGGAGAAACCCAGGTGCGCTGCCCTCCTTGGCCCTTTAGAATGTCCGGATGAGTCCAGAATAAATTTTCTCCTCCTACAGAAACAGCAATAATTCTCGCGCCAAATTTTGGGACAACGAGAAACTGATTGTTTTGACTGTTGGAGAAGATATAATGTTCGATTTTATTGAATTTAAGCATACTCTCTATAGATTTCATGTCAGGCCTCTCTGAAAAAATATTTCCTGCGAAAAATATCCCGCATACACACACAAGCGCAATCAATACATAAAATAAATTATAGTTTTTATTCATTTTTACACCCCAAAAATCCATAAATAACCACTATTTTCTATAATCCGTTATTTAGCAATTTCTATAAGAATGACAGATAAAAGTCAAATCTATTCGAAGATATTGAGGTTTTCAAATTTTATTGGTTCTCTTCCGTTTTATTTAATAAAAACGTGGATTTTATCCAAAAAATAAAACAATAAGTTTATAAAAAGCAATTGAAAAAAGTCCTGCAGCAGGAAGAGAAATTACCCATGCTGAAAAAATCTTTTTTATCACACCAAGATTAATAGCAGAAATTCCACGAGCAAACCCAACTCCAATGATATTGCCTATTGCCACATGGGTGGTTGAAACCGGCATTCCAAGCCGGGAACATATAAGCACTGTTGTGGCTGTGCCAAATTCAGCAGAAAATCCCCGCGTGGGAGTTATTTTTGTAATTTTTTTACCAACTGTCTCCATCACACGGTGGCCCCACATATAGATACCAAAAGCTATGCCACATCCACCTGCAAGAAGCAACCAGAAAGGAACAGCAACTTCCATGGATACTGCACCTGTATGGATGACGGTTACGATAGCTGCAACAGGACCAACGGCATTTGCCACATCATTAGCCCCATGGGAGAAAGCCTGAAAGCTTGCAGAAAGCACCTGTAATGGATTTGCCAATAACTCCACTTGATAGTATGGGTCCAAATCTCTTTTTTTATATTTTCGCAGAAACATAGCACCCACTAAAAAAGCTATCGCACCGATTAAAAAAGAAACGGCCGTTGCTTTTCCAAAGGGCATGTCAAGATGTAAATTTTTCAATCCTTTAAATATGGTGGCCAAAGATAAAATAAAAGCCACTGCTCCTACAAAAAACGGGCCTATTTTCTTTACCTGAGCTATTGGGTCAGGATGGCTAAGAATGAATTTCTTGATGATTGTAAAAATGAAATAAGCAATTATGCCCCCAAAAAAAGGAGAAATAACCCAGGTTAAAACCACATAAAGCACAACTGTCCATTTTATCCCTGCAATGCCTACGCTCACCAAGCCAAAACCCAGGACCCCGCCAATAATAGAATGAGTTGTAGAGACAGGCAATTTCAAATATGTAGCGATGTTGACCCAGAGGGCTGATCCTAAGACCGAAGCCAGCATGCCGTAAACAAAAAGTTGCGGAGTGTCGCTAAAACTCATAGGGTTAACAATTCCTTGACGAATAGTGTTAGTAACATGAACCCCAACTAAAGTAGCACCAAGGATATCGCATATGGCTGCCACCATGACAGCCTTTTTTATTGTCAATGCTCCTGAAGCTACAGAAGTCGCCATAGCATTTGCCACATCATTGGCTCCAATGTTTATGGCACTGTATAAGCCTGCTATTACAGCAATAATGATAATGATTATGCTTATGTCCATAAACTTATCCTATATTCCATTAATTCGCATTGTTATTAAAATAAACGAAATCTCTTGAATTTCTCTTTTCAGCTCTTATGAAGCATGATTCGCATTCGGTCGCCCGCATTTTCGGCATGGTTAGCCAATGCACCTAATTCTCTAAAAATATTCATAAACATCACTACAGAAACAGGGTCCAGCTTTTCTTCTATAGAAAACACCTTCTTAGCGGCTCTCATTTGAGCTTTATCAGCTTCCCATTCCATTTGCTTTAGTTCCTCGATCATTTCTATAACCTTTATCGCTTCTGCTCCTCCAAAAGAAGTCTCAGCTAACACCTTGATTTCACTAGAAACATCCATGGCTATCTTATAGGTTACAAGGACCCGATCGACAAATTCCTTCAATTCTTCTTTAATCTCCTCAGGGACTTTCATTTTTCTCATTGTCACAAGGACAGCAATGTCTTCTGCAGAGTCAGCAATGTTATCCTGTTCTTTCAGAAAACTCAAAATATCTCCTCTGTCTACAGGCAATAAAAGACCTTTGGGAAGGTTGGTTCTGATTTCCTTTTTCACAAGGTCGGCTTCATGCTCAGCTTTAAATATTTTCTTCGAATAATCTTTTAAATTTTCCTCATCTCCTCTAATGAATGCATCCATTAGAGGCCTTACTAAATCAACACACTCTTTTACCATAAGCATGTGCTGATAAAGAGGTTCAAACGGAGATTTACCAAGTAATTTGCTAATAATACTCATTATTTCCTCTTCCCTTACTTAACCTGAATTACTCATAAATTATGCCGACACAAATATTTATTTTCCATGAT
>DAOUSP010000223.1 GCA_030627155.1 Candidatus Aminicenantota bacterium | reverse complement strand
TCTTCACCAATAATCAAAACCCATTTGGCTCCCAATTTATTTGCACGGCTCATTAGATTTCTTAAGGTACGCTTCCTGTATTCAACAAGACACTCTATCCCTTCATGCCGCAATTCCTTTGCCACATCCATAGCAATCTCCTTTGCCAAATCTCCCAAATAAGCTATATAAATGGATTGGGTTTCTTCGTTCTCAAAAGGCACAAGAGAAACGAGTCTTTCCATCCCCACCGCAAATCCAATGCCACACATATCCGGCCCTCCAAACACCTTCATCATATCATCATACCTGCCCCCTCCAAGAATTGTATCCTGAGCGCCAAGTGCAGGGGTTATGACCTCAAATGTTGTTTTTGTGTAATAATCTATTCCGCGGACTAAACGGGGTTCTATCCTGTATTTAATATTGAACAAATCAAGGTATGCACAAAATTTGCGGAAATGTTCCTCGCATTCATGGCAAATGAAATCTATTATTTTGGGAAATCTTTGTGAAACCTCCTGGCACCCGCTAATTTTGCAGTCAAAAATCCTTAAAGGATTTGTGTCTATCTTTCTCTGGCATTCCACACAAAGCAGTTTTCTTGCTTTATCAGCGTGATTTCGCAATTCCTTATGGTAGGCAGGCCGGCATTTTCTACATCCCACAGAATTCACAAGAGTTTCTGTTCCTGTTACATTCAATATCTTCAACAGGTGATTGGCCATCTCAACAATTTCCGCATCTATTGCTGGATCCTTTTCGTCAAAAACTTCGATGTCAATTTGATGAAACTGGCGGTAACGGCCTTTTTGGGGCTTGTCATAGCGAAACATTGGACCGATAAAATAAAATCTCAAGGGCTGTGGTTGAAGATAAAGCCTATGCTCAATGATTGCACGTACGACAGAAGGAGTATATTCCGGCCTCAGCGTTAGAGAGCGCCCTGCTTTGTCCTTGAATGAATACATCTCCTTAATGACAATATCAGAGGTCTCGCCGGTTCCTTTCTCAAAAAGCTCAGTTGCTTCGAAAATAGGAGATCGTATTTCCCTGTAGCCATACCGTTCAAAAATCTCCCTTGCAACGGCCTCTACTTTTTGCCACTTTCTTGCTTCTTGAGGAAGGATGTCTTTTGTCCCTTTGATGGCCGCAATTTTTCTTGTCTTTGTGTCTTCAGTCATCTCTCATCAATAATCCCTATTTTCCT
This sequence comes from Candidatus Aminicenantota bacterium, assembly GCA_030627155.1. GTDB lineage: Bacteria > Acidobacteriota > Aminicenantia > Aminicenantales > Aminicenantaceae > Kmv29. The sequence continues at coordinate 1,629 of DAOUSP010000223.1, read as the reverse complement.
GATTTTTTCATACCGTTGCTTTTTCCGTTCTTCTGGAGTTTTCTCCATCGACTGTTTTAACGTGGGATATAAATATTTGTCTACATTTTTGAATGTCTGTAGATAATTCACATGCGCTCCGCCAGGCGGTTCAGGAATGATTTTATCAATGATTCCAAATCCCAAAAGGTCTTTTGCCAGAAATTTTAAGTTCTCTGCAGATTGACGAACTGCTTTTTGGTCCTTCCAGAGAATCGCCGCACATCCTTCTGGAGATATGACTGAATAGAAAGAATTCTCGAGCATTAAAATCGCATCGCCAAAACCTATACCCAGAGCTCCTCCGCTTCCTCCTTCTCCTATAACCACAATAACTATCGGCACATTTAGCCTTGAGATTTCTTTCAAATTATAGGCAATTGCTTCTGCTTGGCCACGCTCCTCTGCTTCTATCCCAGGATAAGCTCCAGGTGTATCGATTAAGGTGATGATAGGAAAATTAAATTTCTCGGCTAATTTCATCACTCGAAGAGCTTTTCTATACCCTTCGGGATTGGACTGGCCAAAATTACGTGCAATTCGCTCTCGTGTAGTCCGGCCTTTTTGATGCCCAATAATTGCAGCCGTCTGCCCATGATAGAAACCAAATCCCGCAACAATAGCCGGGTCATCCCCATATCGGCGGTCACCATGAACTTCCATGAAATCGTCTATCAAATTTTCAATGTAATCCAATGTATAAGGCCTTTTTGGATGCCTTGCGATTTGAACTATATGCAAGGGGGTAAGGTGAGGTGCAATTTTATTCCATTCTTGCTTTATTTCTTCCCTGAGAGAGGAAATCTTTTCTTTTCTCTCCGGGTCCTCACTTTCTTGAAGAATTTCAATCTCTTCTGTGATTTTAACGATGTTTTTTTCTAATTGATAAAAGTCTTTTTCTTCTAAATCCATCGTCTTTCCATTCAAATTTCACTTTTACTTATCTATTCTATAGATTTGATTTAATCCCTGTCAAGCTGGACGTGACTCTAGTAAGCATCTCTATTTCCGTGATGAGGGAAATATCTGATCTAATTGAGAAGTGCGGCGACGGTTTCTCTCCATCTGAAGCCCATTGTGGAGGGTGGGAGGGTCTTGGCAACGATGAGGGGAACCGGTGCTGTGACAGATTACACGGTCATAATTAACTGTCACGGAATTGGAGATGCATACAAATAAAAACTGGTTTTGAAATGTATGTTAATGTAGAATACAATAAATGGAAATTTCAAAAAAAATAATTTATATTTAATTAAAGGAATTATGGAACACATTGCTCTTTTCCTAAAGGATATTTACTTCAATAAACGTTGTGGTGTACTTATTTTTCAAAATAAAAACATTAACAAATTTATTTTCTTTCGAGACGGATTCCTGATTTTTGCAAAGACAAACAAGCCAGAAGAACTATTAGGGCAGGTGCTTTATAAATTGGGAAAGCTTTCTGAAGAAACATATAGAGAAATTGATAAACATATCGAGCCAAGACAGAATATAGGAGAAACATTGGTAAACAAAGGCGTGATTGCTCAAGAGGATTTACTTGATGGCCTTCATTATCAAATGAGAGAGATTGTTTTGAATCTTTTTCCTTTTTTCGAAGGAGAATTC
>DAOUSP010000075.1 GCA_030627155.1 Candidatus Aminicenantota bacterium | reverse complement strand
TCGCACTGGCCTCATGAAATTAGTAGGGCAGAGGAAAAGACTTTTAGCATACATCAAAAAAAAGGATGCCAGCAACTACGAAAATCTCATCAAAAAGCTTAACCTCAGAAAATAGGTATAAGCTCAAGGGAAAAAAATGTCTAAAAACAATATTTCTATAGAAATTAATAAAAGGACTCTATCAATTGATATAAATACAATTGCTAAGCAAGCTGATGGGTCCGTTTTAATTAGATACGGAGACACAATTATGTTCGTCTCTGCAACATCGAAAAAAGAAGTTAAAGAAGAAAAATCATTTCTTCCTTTAATAGTCGATTATCGAGAAAACACTTATGCTGCAGGGAAAATTCCCGGGGGCTTTTTTAAACGTGAAGGCAGGCCTTCTGAAAGAGAAATACTTCTAAGTCGCCTCATTGATAGGCCTATACGCCCTCTCTTCCCCGAAGGATATTTCTATGACACCCAAATTGTTGTTCTTTTACTTTCAGCAGACCTGCAAAACGAACCCGAGACATTGGGTATTATTGGAGCTTCCACAGCCCTTTATTTTTCTGACATACCTTTCACAAGTCCCATTGGAGCTGTAAAGGTCGGATACATAGACAATGAATTCATCATCAACCCCACAGTAAGCCAGCTTGAAAAAAGCACTCTTAACATGACCGTTGTAGGCAATGAAGAAGGAATCATAATGCTTGAAGCTGGATCCTCAGAAATTGAAGATGAAATAATCACCGAAGCTGTTTCTTGTGCACAAGAAAGCATTAACAAAATAATACAAGCTCAAAAAGACCTCTATAACAGTTTAAATATAAAAAAACGTTCGTTTACGCCTAAAAAACCAGACGAAAATCAAATAGCAAAAATCGAACAGGCCATATCTGCACAACTCAAAGAGGCAATCCTAATCAAAGGTAAAAAAGCTCAAGAAGAAAAAATAAATCAAATCCTCGATACATTACTACAAGAAATCCCTCCTGAGGAAGAAGATAAGATCCGAGAGACAAAAGAGATTTTTTATAATGTTCAGAAAAAAATGGTCAGGAATTTGATTCTTAATGAGGGGGAAAGAATAGATGGAAGAACTTTAAATGAAATTAGGCCAATTTCCATCGAAGTCGGACTTCTCCCACGCACCCATGGATCTGCTCTGTTCACCAGAGGCGAAACTCAATGCCTGGCTACGGCTACCCTTGGCACCTTCGAAGATGTCCAAAGATTAAGTGGGTTAGTCGAGGGAGAAGAAAAAAGGTTTATGCTTCATTATAACTTTCCTCCCTTCAGTGTTGGAGAAGTATTTTTCCTAAGAGGACCCGGCCGAAGAGAAATTGGACATGGGGCCCTTGCAGAGAAAGCCATCCTTCCTTCAATTCCTAATGAGGATGAGTTCCCTTACACTATTCGCATTGTCTCTGACATTATGGAATCCAATGGTTCCTCTTCCATGGCAACTGTATGTGGAGGCGTTTTATCTCTTATGGATGCCGGTGTTCCCTTATCGATGATTGTTGCAGGGATTGCAATGGGCTTAGTCAAGGAAGATGATAGATATGAAATTCTTACAGACATTGCTGGCCTTGAAGATCATTGTGGGGACATGGATCTCAAAGTGGCTGGAACGCAAAAAGGAATAACTGCTATTCAAATGGACTTGAAGATTCCTTCAATCCCTATCAGCACCCTAAAAGAAGGATTGTTGAAAGCCCAGGAAGCCCGTATTAAAGTGCTGGAAAAGATGAAAGAAGTTCTTCCAAAATCTCGGCCAGATATTTCACCATATGCACCCAGAATCATTAATTTATTTATCAGACCTGAAAAAGTTGGTGATGTCATCGGCCCTCAAGGCAAAACCATCAAAAAAATCATCGCCCTTACAAATGCAAAAATAGATATCGAAGACACAGGAAAAATAACAATTGCTTCTGTCGAAAAAGAATCCGCCGAAAAAGCAAAGGAAATGATTCGGGAACTCACTGCTGAGGCAGAAGTTGGTAAAGTATATATGGGAAAAGTAATTCGTATCGAGGATTACGGCGCTTTCATTGAAATTCTTCCAAATATAGTCGGACTGCTTCATATATCAGAAATTTCCTCTCAACGTATCAGAAGCGTAAGAGACGTTTTTAAACTTGGTCAAACTGTCCAAGTAAAGGTTATCTCTATTGATGAAGATCACAAAGTCAAATTAAGCAAAAAAGTACTTGAAAAAGATTCCGGCAATTCTTCAAACATTGACCGTACACATCATCAAAAAAAGGGTTCTAATTTCGACAAGGATCGCAGAAACAGGTTTTAATATATATAAACCTACATCAATGCCCATATTTTCAGTCAAAAGAAGCGCTTTCACCCTAATAGAGATGTTGGTCACATTGACTATACTTGCTATTCTTGCGGCAGCTATCCTTCCTTTGGCAAAAAACACTGTAAAAAGAGAAAAAGAAATCGAAGTAAGAAGGAATCTGCGCATTATAAGAGAAGCAATTGATGCTTACAAAAAACTCGCAGATGAAAAAAAACTTACAGTTGAGAGCGAATCAGAAGGTTATCCACCAGATTTAGAAACTTTAGTCAACGGTGTTAAAGTCCAAGTAATCGAGGAAGGAAAAGAAACTATAAGAATTGTTAAGTTTTTACGGCGGATACCAAAGGATCCCATGACAAATTCCTATGACTGGGGATTAAGATCTTATCAGGATGATTCAGATTCTAATGTTTGGGGGGGAGAAAATGTTTACGATGTTTATACGAAGAGCCCTGGGACTGCACTTGATGGCACAAAATACAGCAAATGGTAGAATAGCTATGCAAAGAAAACAAAGCCAAAGAAAAGGATTCACCTTGATTGAACTCGTAATCGTTTTCACACTAATAGGAATATTAGTGGGATTAGGTATTCCCCAGTACAGAAATGCCACAAAAAGAGCGAGAGAGGCGGTATTGAAAGAAGACCTCTTCCAAATGAGAAAATTAATCAATCAATACTACATCGATAAAGGGAAATATCCTTCCTCTCTTCAGGATTTAGTAACTGAGGGATACTTGAGAGCAATTCCTATAGATCCGATGACTAAATCTTCTGAGACCTGGGTCGAAGTGAGGGAAGATATCACAGAAGAAATGATATTATCTGGAGTTGTCGAGCCAGGTGTCATCGATGTTCTTTCTGGTTCAGAGGAGAAAGCCTTAGATGGGACACCTTTTAACAGTTGGTAAAGTGATATTTCTTTTATGTTCAATGGACTTCGACAAATGAGATTGGCAAAGGGATACACGCTTATTATTCTCCTTTTTGCTATATTCATCATGGGCTTGGGGCTCATGCTTGCTGTTCCTGTATGGCAAACTCAAATCCAACGCGAGAAAGAAGAAGAACTTATTTTCAGAGGAAAGCAATACGTGGAAGCTGTACGCCTTTTTCAAATGAAATACCCAGGAACTTTTCCAAAAACATTAGAGGATTTACAAAAAGAAAGATGCATACGACAACTGTACAAAGACCCAATGACTGACGATGGCGAATGGAACATTATTCTTCAACACACATCAATTTCCCAAAGAAAAGCAGCGACTTCTGCCCAGAAAGTTTTGATTGCATCATCAAGCAATCTTTCTTCCATAGATAATCCCCGGATTCTCGGAGTAGTAAGTTCATCACCAAAAAAATCCATTAAAATTTATTTAGGCCAACAAACCTATAACAAATGGCTTTTCTATTATGGGCAGGATCCAAATAAAATGCCCGAGATTATTTATTATGGAGAGGCAGAAAAGAAGTAATGAATACTATTCTTATTGTAGCAGGAGAAAATTCCGGAGAAAAATATGGGGCTGACCTTGTCCACCAATTCAAAAAGATTCATCCTTCAATCAAATTTTTTGGCATTGGAGGAGAATTCATGAAGCGAGAAGGCATAGAATGTGTCTTTTCCGTACAAGAGTTAAGTTTAGTTGGTGGACTCGAGGTCTTATCCCATATGCCACGAATCTTAAAAATTTTTCGTAAACTTAAAAAACTCGCATGTGAAAAAAGACCTCTTGCAGTTGTTCTAATCGACTCACCAGATTTTAATCTACGCCTTGCAAAAATCCTAAAAAAATACTCTATCCCTGTCCTTTACTATGTGAGTCCCACTATATGGGCCTGGAGAGAAAGGCGAATAAGGACAATAAAAAAATATATTGACAAGATGATGCTGATATTCCCTTTCGAAGAAAAAATATACGAAGAGAACAAAATCCCTGCGACCTACGTCGGTCACCCTTTACAAGATAAAGTCAAGCCGTCTTTATCCAAAGATGAATTTTTTCAAAAATATGGATTTGATCTTCAAAAGAAACTCATTACCATCCTTCCAGGAAGCAGAAAAAGCGAAATTAAATACCATATGCCTGTTCTCATGAAATCTATCCTTCTGATTACTGAGGCCTTTCCTGCACAGTTTGCCTTCCTGCTTGCAGAAAATATCGACAACCATTTCTTTCATGGTTATATTCCTCCAAGTTTTGCCAATACAAAAATTCTAATCCACAACCATTACGATGCAATGGCGTTTAGCGATGTCGTTCTCTCTGCTTGCGGAACAGCCAACTTGGAATCCGCCCTCCTTGAAACTCCTCTTATTTCCTTCTACAGCATCTCCCCTATCACTTATAAATTAGGAGTTAAATTCATTAAGATAAAAAATTACAGCATCGTAAATATCCTTGCCAACAAACGATTTGTCCCTGAACTAATTCAAGACTGCTTCACTCCACAAAATATTTTTCATGAAGTAAAAAAAATTATTGACTCTTCAGAAATCCGCCTGAAGATGAAACAACAATTCAAAAAAATAAAGGCCCAATTGGGTAATAAATCAGCTTCGCAAAATGCTGCTCAAGAACTGGACAGATTAATCAAACCTTCTCTCGTTGCACAAAAAAAAGTATCTAATAAAGTATAAAATCTATCCGGTCATATAATTGGATAGAGTTCTCTTCGACGGCACCTGCCTTTAACTCCAATACATACAAGGCAGGATTTTTTGAAACATAGGAAGGGCAGGGAATTTTTTGGCATGGCGGTACTCTCTGTTCTATATGAACGATTCGTTTTTCTTTATTTAGCCAGAGAATATCAATGGGAAAACTCATGTTTTTCATCCAAAAAGAATACAACCCTTCTTCTTTAAAGATAAACAGCATGCCCTGATCTTTATTGATATTCTTGCGAAACATGAGTCCTTGCTGTCTTTGCTCATCGTTTAAAGCCAATTCTGCAATAATTTTTTTTCCATTTGGTAAAAAAATAGGAATGAATTTTTCCTTAGCAAGAGAAACATAAGGTAAAAGGAAACAAGCTGTTAAGGCAATTGAAATAAAATGCTTCATTTTTTCTCTTCCATCTCTGATTCAATGTGTTGATATTAACGGAACAAATCGAACAGGAAGGAGCTTCTCTATCTTGAATGTATTATTTTTACGGACAACAAGTATAAGATCTTGAAATGTCTCGCCCACAGGGATTATCATTCTTCCGTGGTTTTCAAGCTGATCTTTAAGTACCTCTGGCACTCGCTGAGGGGCAGCTGTTACAACAATCGCATCATAAGGAGCATGTTTGGTCCACCCTAAACTTCCATCACCCTGTTTAAAATGAATGTTTTTATATCCTAACCCATCTAAAACTTCTTTAGCTTTCTGAAATAAAAATGTAATAATCTCGATAGTGAATACTTCCTTTGCAATCTCTGCTAAAATGGCTGTTTGATAGCCTGATCCTGAACCTATTTCTAAAACTTTCTTGTTTTTGTTTAATTTAACAACTTCTGTCATATAGGCCACGATATATGGCTGAGAAATTGTCTGCCCTTCTCCTATCGGTAATGGTTCATCATTGTAGGCATAAGACCTCATGTTTTCAGGGACAAATAAATGTCTTTGGACTTTTTCCATTGCTTTTAAGACTTCTTTATCCTTTATGCCGCGCGCTTTCAACTGTGTTTCTACCATATTCCTTCGTTGCTCAGCAAATTTCTTTGACATCTTAAAAAATCAAAAGAATTGTTGACAAAGGATAGAACCCTCGGAATTTCGATAAACTATCATCAATAAGCTCTTGCAAAATAGACCAAGTCTTTGGCATCTCCATTGCAATAGATACATTTTCCTTTTGATGCTTTCCTGCTTTCATCAACAGGGATGGCTCTAATTGTTGCAAGGGTTTCTTCTTTAATCTTTTCTTCGCAGGAAGAACGGCCGCACCAGGAAGCTTTTATAAATCCCCTTTTTGATTCTATTAAAGATTTAAAATCATTGTAATTGTC
>DAOUSP010000009.1 GCA_030627155.1 Candidatus Aminicenantota bacterium | reverse complement strand
CCATTTTTCTTCTATTCCCAACACTTTTGCTGACTCGGAATTTTCCCATCCTTTTTCAAGAGCAAGCAGGATTAAATCCAATTTTTCATACGAAATACCTATTGCCCCTTCCCTTCCCAATTTCTTCATGTGTTGCTTGATGAAGTTCTCAAGAAAAATGGAGAGCTTTTCTGGATTTATCTTAAATTCTTTCTTCGATTCTTCCAAATTACTCTCTGAATCTATTTTTCCCATGTCTTTTTTTTTACCTTATTATGCTATTTTCCTGAAAATTAAATATTTGAAGACAGCATTCTTAGGTTGCTCTTCCTTTGGTGACTTCTTTAAGAACTTTACTAATACTTCAATATGATTTCAGAAAATCTTAGGAGAACTGTTAATCTATTGTTTTTGTAATGAAATCTCTCTTAATTTATTTTTTTTCCATTGAATTCGCTTAATTGTGATTGGGATTCCAAGAAGCAGAGGTAACAATCCAATCCATAAATTTTTTTCCAGAAAAATCACAGCTATTATATAAATGCTTCCACCCAAAAAAACGGCCAGTTCCATTGGGACAAAAAACTCAAACAGGAATCCTGCTGCCACTGAGATTAGAATATAAATCGGATAAAACATAATTAGAATTCCTATAGAAGTAGCCAAGCCAGTGCCGCCTTTAAATCTTAAAAATACAGACCAATTATGCCCACAAACACACAGAACCGCGCCCATAATAAAGAAAGGATCTGCTATTTCTGATCCAAGGACACGAGCTAAAAGGACCACAATAACTCCTTTTAAAAAATCCATTACTCCAACTAACATTCCCCATTTAAATCCTAAGATTTTGAAAACATTTCCAGCTCCTGCATTACCTGAGCCTAAATTAAATATACTTTCCCCTCTATTGCAATGAACCAAAAAGAAAGAAGGAGATAATGAGCCAATCACATAAGCAAGGACAGGAAAAATTGGCTTCAGCATTCTTATTAAAGATAATCTATTTTGTTCTCTCTTACAATTAACTTTCCAATTACTCGCTCATTTTCTTTTATTGCTTTCACCCTATAACTTTTATCATTTATTCTTAAGAGATATTCCTCTGTTTGTTCATTTTTTATACTTTCTTTAACTTTTACTAACTCATGTTCTTCAATACCTCTTGAGTAATGTTCATCTTTCATAAGTATTGCAAAATCCGCATCTATTAATTTTTCCAATCCTTTTACAATGACTTTATATTTTTTATTTCTTTTTGCAAGCTTCATCTCTCTAAAAGGCCATATTATTCTTATCCCAACCCAATAGAATGCCCAGACCAAAAAAGAAGGGATTAATATTATCTTCTCTCCCACCATTAATGCTTGATTTTTAAATAATAAATACCATGGCTGGGATAATGGAGTTTCCTTTATTAAACCATAATTTTTAACAATGGAAACAACTCTTTCTCTTTCCTCAGGAAGTATATGTAAATGAACTAATGAGAAATTCTTTTTATGGGATATTATAATTTCCTCAACATGAAGTTTATCAATCAACTCTGGTATTTTTTTTGATTCAACTTTTAATTCCAAGCAGAAGCCCTTTGTCCTTGCCTCTTTTGGCTTATAATAAAGATGCATTCTTTGTCTCTTTATCGTATTCTGCAGTTTCTTCTTTACTTCTTTTATTTCCCTTTCTCTACCTAAAACTTCAACAAATGCTTCCAAAAAAGAGGAAAAGCCAAGGGCACCGCTATCAACAATATTTTTTTTCCTTAAAATTTCAGGTCTTACATCTGGATGAATCAATTCATTAACACATCTTCTGTATGCTTCGACAAAAATTCTCTCTATTTTTTGCTCCTTGGTTTCTTTAAAGGCTTCATATGTCTTTCTTATTCCTGTAAGTATTGTCCCTTCTACAGGTTGCACCTTTATAAACGACAAATATGCATGTTCTTTTGCTTCTTTTAACATTGAAATTAAGGTTTTTTTAGTAAGCCTCTCTCTTCCTTTAGATTTTTCATATCCATCAAACAACCCATAGAAAAAGGCATTCATACATGTTCCTGAATAGCCACTTGCACTCTCCTCAGTTAATTCATTTATATTTTCTAATAGTTCTCTCAGGTTTTGGTTTTCCAGCTTTTTCAGAGGCCTTATTGTCTTTTCCAAATTATTTCCTGTATCACTATCAATCACAGGGAATAAATTCAATAAATTCAATATTCCTCTTTGCTTTTTTATTTTCTCATAAAATCTCTGCAATGCATTTATTAATATCTCTCCATCAACAGAGTCATAACCTCTTCTTTCAAATGCAAATCCTATTGTTTGAGGCCCAGCATTTATTGCAACTACCTTAGTTATTTTTGACTCTGTAAAGTCGAAAGATTCTTCTTTAAGCTTTTCCTTTATTTTTCTTGTTGTTTCATTTTCCAGGCCATATAAGAAATTGATCTTGACCGGTTCCTTATAGCCGACTCTTGTTTCAAGTAATTCAAATAGATTATTTGCTACATTACTCTTCTTACATATGTTTAATTTTTTTATCTGGCCTTCCTCAAGGGAAAAAATAGGAATAAACCCTAAAAAATCTAAAAGTTTTGTTCCTATATTCTTTATTCCTTTTATCCTTCCTATTCTTGAGACATACTTCAGATTTGGTATCCCAAATAAGATTATATCCTGTTTCTTTTTTTCTAATTTATCTATTTTCTTTTCTAAATTACCTCTGGTCTTTAAACCTGTCTCAACAAAAAATTTGACCGAAGCAAACGCCTGGCCGCAGTCAAAAACTTTTGCATTGATTTTTTCTCTGCGAAGCATCTCTGCAGCTTCTTCAAATGCTTCTGTCATCTTGCTTAATTCTCTGGCCAATGCAATAAATAAAACTTCCTGTTCTGGCTTTCTCTTTCTTTTTATCATATGAAAAATTTTTCTTGCACTTAAGGCACCAGTTGTCGGAAGGTTTTTCTTTTTTGTTGCTTCAAGAAAGTTATAAAGTTCTGGGAGCGGCATTTGGGGTAGATTATAAGTATTGAAGGGAATTATTAAAACGTCAGGCAGTTGTTTTTCATCACAGCCGATTGTTTCATCCACAACAATTAGATTTCCCATTTAATTCCTGAATATACCCGAATGACTTTATTTCTTATTATCATAATCCGTAAATTCTATCAATATCATTCGATTCAAGATTTTAAATTATTAAGGAAAAATATAACTCAGCGAACATTGTTTATGCGGAAATCCAAACAGTCATACAAAAGAAAAGGCCTGTTTTTTTTGATTCATTTGTAATAATATTAAAAAGTCTATTCTCGAATATTTGTATACTTGAATGAAAACAAGGAGAACACAAATGAAACTTGAACAATTATACAAAAAGGCAATACAAATCGGAATCAATAATGACCTAAGGGGTAAGAAAGAAATAGAAAAAATCCTCAGAGAAGAAAAGGAGAACTTCGGCAAGCTTAAGGAAGACGAACAGGAATTCTATGATAAAGACAAACTATTTAATCCTTATGCAGACACACGAATTTTGAACGGAGATTTAAACACGGACATCAAGAAAGTTATCGTTGGAATAGATATGGAAGCTGGAGAGATTCTCCTCACTCACCTTCTAAACAAAACCCAGGGCAAAAACATTGACCTCATAATAGCTCATCATCCTGAAGGCATTGCTCTTGCTCGACTTTATGAGGTTATGAAACTCCAATCAGACCTTCTGGCATCCTACGGCGTTACACTGAGTGTAGCTGAACAACTTATGGAAAAAAGAATAGGCGAAATAGAGCGGAGACTTATGCCCGTCAATCACAGCCGTTCTGTCGATGTGGCAAAAATCCTGGGAATCCCGATGATGTGTATTCATACACCTGCTGATAATTGTGTTACGAATTATCTTAAGAAATTGTTCGAAAAAGAAAAACCTTATAAGCTCAAAGATTTAATTGATAAGCTAAGGAGTATTCCTGAATACAAAAAAGCGGCCAAATTACAGGCACCACCAAAAATCGTCAGCGGCACAGAAAACAACAAATGTGGAAAAGTCTATGTTGATATGACTGGGGGGACAGAGGGCTCTAAAGAAATCTTCGAAAAATGTGCGCAAAGTGGCATCAGCACTCTGGTTGGCATGCATTTTAGTGAAGAACACCTTGAGAACGCCCGAAATGCTCATTTGAACGTGGTCATAGCCGGTCATATCTCAAGTGATGTATTGGGATTAAATCTTCTTTTTGACGAGATTGAAAAGGAAGAAACCATAGAATTTCTCAGTGTCTCAGGATTTGAGCGAATCCGAAGGACTCAGTAAAATCTTTCATTCGTTTTGCACAACGTTTGGAGACGGCGCTTTCCATAAGAAGAGCAGACTCACAAGGAAGAATATCCCACCCGCAACAATATACATTACTCTATATCCATAATAGTCTGAAATCCAGCCGAAAAATACTGCTCCAAGTCCCATTCCAACATCGAAAAAAGTTAGATAAAGACTCAGGGCAAAGCCTTTATTTTCTCTTCCAAAAACATCAATAACGTAGGTGCTTAGCGCAGGAAAAAGAAACCCCTGCCCAAGCCCTCCGATAAATCCTGTTAATATAAACATCCAAAAGGAATGGACCTGAGAAACCAGAAAAAGATTGAAACTAATGATACAGACAGCAGGGAAAATTATCTTTTTCCTTCCATATCTGTCAGAAAGATCTCCAAAAAAGATACGTGTAAGAACCGCAGCCAGAGAGAAGAAAACAAAAAATGGCCCAACTCTCTCCAAAGGGATGGATTTGCCATACAAAGCGATAAAATAGGAAACAGCCCCTCTCACTGCTCCATGGAGAATAGGAAGCGATGAAATCATAAGGACAGCAAATAAAGGAATACCCAGGTGAAAACCTTGGGATTTAATATTTTGAGAATTATTATTTAGCTTGATTACTTCTTTAGTCAGTACAATACATACAAATGAAATAACAAGAAATAAGAGACTTGCATTATATAACCCACCAAAGCCAAAAATATTTACCAGCTCTTCAGCTAAAAGAGGTCCTAATGCAATTGACAGGAGTCCTGCAACGCCAATTATTCCCATGGATTTAGCCAATCGACTGACAGGCGCCAAGTCAGAACATATTGTCATTGTTGCTGTCATGCTGATTCCCCACCCTATTCCAGTCAGTGCTCGTAAAATAATAGGAAGCACTCCAGCATCGTTTATAAAGTGGAAGAAAGGCACAGTAAATATCAAAAATGCAATCCCAAACAGTGATATCTTTTTTCTTCCTCTAATATCTATCAAGCGCCCAAAATAAGGACGAATAAAAATAGCCATGAGGCTGTGTACACCCATTATCATTCCAATACGGCTTTTTGGGGCATTCATATGCTCGAAAAAAAGAGGGAAGATAAAAAACAGGGAAATGCTCATGAAAAGGGAAAAATATCCAACAAGCGCTATTATAAAATCTCTATTCCAAAATCCTTTTATCTGTGTCATTCAAATTCCTTTTCATACGATGGCATAAAAATTCTAAGAAAAATAATTTTAATAAATCTTTTAATATACGTAAAGATTTATTTGATGCAAAGAGTGATTTTAAATTAAAGAGAAAAGGTGCTGGCTGTTTGGGTATGGGGAAAATAAGCAAAAAGGGGATAATGAAGGAGGGTTATTATCAAAACCTTGCCCAGCCAGCTCAGCAAGATTTAAATATATTGTAACATGATATTTTTAAAATGCAACATTTTAATTAACTTTTTTCACATTAATTAAATTATTTCACAAAAAATTAAAAAACTATGTCAATGCCTGTGTATGTCCCTATGTAATATATCCTGTATATCTTGTGTACGTCCTTCACGAGCTCCTTCTATCTCTTCATTTTGTAATAAGTTAGCTATATATTCAATGACACCTGGAGGAAAGACTCCTTCCCTTTCATACAAATTCCTGTTTTCTAAAAGAATACGACTAGACTCACCGCAACTGGCCGGAAGCAAAGGAAAAACATTGCTCTGATCCTGCAATTCATCTGTTTTAGCATAATATTTTTCAGCTAATTCCAGAGATAGGTTATCCTTGAAAGACCAATCAGCAGCCATGACAATTCCTGCAAGTAAAAGGTGAATCAAGGCACTTCCATCAGGACTTCGTAATTCCACTGTTTGTCGGCTTTCTTTGCCTTCCCATGTTTCTGTTTCTTGAGGGTTTATTTCATGAGAAAGGTCACATACATTTGCCCAGGCAAGAGGAACTCGAATGAGGGCGCTTCTGTTTTGGTCACTCCAACATATCCGTGTAGGTGCCTCTTGTTCAGGGACCAAACGCATGTAAGATGAAGCCATCGTGTTTCCAAAAGCAAGTAAAGAATCCGCATGTTTACACAAGCCTCCAATTATCTGCAAAGCTGATGTTGATAATTTTCCATCAGGGCTCCGCATGATATTCATCCCGTCTTTTTTCAGCTCCAAATGAAAATGAAGCCCATTGCCAGCAACCGTTTCAGCAAGCTTTGGAGTGAAAGTAACTACACATCCATGCTGAAATGCAACATTACGAATGATCCACCGGCTTAAAACAAGCATATCAGCCATTTCACAAACTGGTCTGGTTTGAAACTCTAATTCCATCTGTTCTGCTTTTTTGTCTCGAATTTCGTCTAACTCGCTTTCTATATTGTCAATGCAGCCGGCTTCACTGTGCACATATTTCAATGCCCCGGTTATTTTATTCACATAAAAAGCCATTTCGTTTAATATATCCCCACTTTTTAAAAATGGCGATGATTCATGGTAACCCTTCTGTGTCTCTAATGGGAAAAGGTTTTCACCCTTTTCTCTTATTAGAAAAAATTCCAACTCTCCTAAAGCATATAATTCTAAGCCAGTATTCATCTGAAATATCTGGTTTGCTTTTCCCAATATGTTATCCAAGGCAAAAGGGACACGCTTCCCATCCTTGTCTAAAAAGCGGCAGATTACATCAAGACTCTCTGGATCAAATGGATTCAGAAAAGCTGTCTTGTAGTCAGGAACAACATATAAGTCCGAAAACTCAGTCTCGATAATTCCTTTAAAAAGCGAGGAGCCATCTACCCTCTCGCCTTGTGCAAGAATCAGTTCTGCATCACGAACATTCGAAACAGGAAATCTCAATTCCTTCAATCGACCATCAATGGCTGTATAATGAAATGTTATTCGCTCGAGTTCTTTCTCTTTAATAACTTTTAATAAATCGCCTCTTTGAAAATCACAAGAGGGCTTTTCTAAATATTTTGAAAGAGAAATTATTTGGTTCTTTGGTATCATTTTTTCAACTCCTCTTATTAGTTGACTTTAGTAATATATCGTTTGAAATGTAATTTTATGCTGAAAAGAGGTTTCTTTGCAAATCATAATAATTTTCATTCGGATAAGCTAAAGAAAATTTTATATGATTAACTTCCGATTATTTGTTAACTTTACATTTTGACAGATTTTTTATAAATTTAAACATGATATGAAAGGTGAAAATTATAGGCGATTTGGAGAGAATCATGATATATATTGTCCTGAATGTGATAAAAAACGGATGGCGCGCCCTTGTGTAATAGAGAACCACGGCATTATGGAAGT
Organism: Candidatus Aminicenantota bacterium; assembly: GCA_030627155.1. GTDB lineage: Bacteria > Acidobacteriota > Aminicenantia > Aminicenantales > Aminicenantaceae > Kmv29. The sequence goes on along the minus strand of DAOUSP010000009.1, from coordinate 9,983 downwards.
CACATGTCTGACATGAAGAAAACTAAAACAGTCTTGCAATTCTTTTTTTGCCTTGTTCTCCTGTTGTCTTGTATTTACGTCCATGCTCAAAAGGAAGAGTCCTGGAAGGAATGGTTAAGAGAAGTTGAACCCATCATAACCAAGGCGGAAAAATCTGTGTTTGAAAGCCTAAGGACGGAAGAGGACAGGATGAGGTTTATCAACTCATTTTGGAAAGTCAGGGACCCCGACCCTCAAACACGCCAGAATGAGTATAAGCTTGAGTACTACAGACGGCTCAATTACGTAAAGAACCACTTCAGAAGTACCAGGAGCGATCAAGGAAGAATATATATGATTCTTGGTGAGCCGGCTGAGAGAAACAGTTATTCCGGTTCCGAACAGGTCGTCGATTCTGAGGTATGGACTTATTACGGGGAAGAAAGACCAGGACTTCCTCCTGTGATGAATCTTCTATTTTACAGGCGTGAAAATTTTGGGGAATTTCGATTGTTTTACCCAGGAGCTGACACGCCTTTGGATATTCTATCTCCTGGTTATAGATACGGCAGAAATAGCTCCATACAAGCATTTAATGAGATAAGAAAAAGCTATGCTGAACTTGCAGATGCAACTTTGTCCGTCATTCCAGGGGAGGGCATTCCCGGCATGCCAGCCACCTCCACCTCATCGAGCCATGTTTTTGCTCAAATTTTCACTCTTCCCGAAAAGGAAGCTTCGGACACTTACCTACGAGGTTTTCAGTCAATAGAGGGAGTGGTCGATGTGACATATTCTTTCAAAGAAATGCCTGGAAGTGTAACTATTGCGGTAAGTGAGAATAGAGGATACAAATTCCTGAATTATTCTGTGCTGCCTGATGTCATTCACATATCAAAAATTGCAGATAATCTCTATTCCGCAAAGCTAAACCTTAACTTGAGAATAGAAGATATGGATGGAAGAACAATACACCAGCGGGAAAGGAATATAGATTTTAAAATCGGTGATATCGAGAAGAAAATAATTGAAGAGAAAAAAGTAATGTTCTCAGGTTTTACTCCCATCATCGATGGAGTATTCAATGTCAATATTATCTTTTCGAACAAAACAACAGAAGAATTTCTGATCCATAAGGAGAGAATAGAGCTCAACAATAAAACTGTCCCTGTACTGCTGGGATTTAAAGTTGATGATATTCAGTCCGATAGATTTATGCCCTTCAGTACAGATAAATATAAGATGTTGTTCGATCCTCGCTTCGTCTTTAATAAAACGGATTCAATAGAGGGAATCATTTTCACAGAAAACAAGCCTGATATTCATCTCATTCGGGTAGAAGATGAAAAGGATTCCATTGAGGTTCAGGATGTCGTGAAACATGGAAGATACTTTGTGTTTAAACAGCCTTTAGCTGAGGTGAGATCGAGCAATTACTACCTGAGCGTAAAAACAGAAGATGGAGAAGCTTACAGAAAAATCATTGCGGTTCTGCCATTTCTGGCAGAAAAACCTGAAATTTATGAATGGTCTGACCCTCTCAGTTCTGGTCACGCATACAATTTTGAAATCGCCACGCAGCACTTGAACAGCGGCAATATCCATGTTTCTCTGGAATACTTTAATAAGCTACCGGAAAATCTATGGAATTCCTTTACAATTCCCATTATATCCAGAGCCTATTATCAAAACAGGGATTATGAAAAAGTTGTCGAGCTTCTTGAAAGAGAGAATGTCACAAAGAATTATTCTGTCCTCTTTCTTCTTGGCAATTCCTTCCTTGAGCTCAAACAATTGGAAAAAGCTGCAGAATATTTTGAGCAGCTGAGAAACTACGGAGACACTGTCAGAATCAATCAAGTTCTTGGTGCAATCTTTCTCTCATTGGGACAAAGACAAAAGGCCAAAATCTATTTTGACAGAGCCAAAGAATTAGAAAATAAGCCCGAAGTCAAAAAAGAAGAAAAACATCAATAAGGAGCAATGCAATGAAAACACATAATACATTCATGCTTTTGGTTTTATTTATTCTTATTGTTAGTGTTTCTGTTTTTTCAAATAGCATAACAAAAACATCTGGCAGTCTTTCTGTGGGTGGCCAAAGTGGAGTCACTGGTGCAATCAAAGGATTCGTCAAGGATGCCAAGACCGGCGAAGTGATAGTCAAGGCCAAAATAATCATGGTGAATGCTAAATATGAAAGTATGAGATATGAGCTTCAAACGGATAAAAAAGGATATTATTACAAAGGGGGTCTAACGCCTGGTTATTACAAATTTACTGTTGAAAAGGAAGGATTTCTGCCTATATCAAGAACATTACGCGTAAGACTTGCAGATACAGTCCAGAGTGATTTTGAGCTCCAAACCCTTGAAAGCCAGATTCCTGAATCTGTAAAAATGGCAAATAAAGCCATAAAGCTGTTTAATGAAGGCAAATGGGAAGATGCTATCAAGGAATTTTCAGAGAGCATATCAAATAATCCATCAAATCCCTTGCTCTATTTTTATAGAGGTTTATCTCAAGAAAATACCGGTAATATAGAAGAAGCCCTTGCAGATTACCAGAAAACGATGGAACTCAAACCTGATTTTATACTTCCTTATTCCAGATCAGGCAAGATTTATGCAAGGCAACAAAGCTATGAAAAGGCAAGTGAGTTTTATCAGAAATCAGTTGAATTGGGCGACAAAGATATCACAACTCTTTACAACTATGGTGTAGTATTGATGAATCTTGGAAAAAGTGCAGAGGCGAAAACTGTGTTTGAGAACTTACTCTCACTCGATGAAGACTATGCTGACGCCTTTTATTACCTTGGGATCATTTCTATCGGCCAGGGGGATTCAGAAAGAGCAAAAGAGCTTCTTCAGAAATTTATAGAGATGGATCCGGAAAATAAGAATGCTCCAATTGCTAAAAAAATATTAGAGAGTTTGAATTGACCCATTCTTCCAGGGAAAATTAAACAGTTAACAGTAACCGAAGAAGAAGTTTCGATAGCCGAGATAATGAGCAAAAGATAAATTTTATAACTTATTTATAAAATCCCTTGACTTTTTCCTTTATATTTTCTAATTTTATTATAGTTTATGAAGAAATTCGCTGAAAAAAATTTTTTTCGTTTGTTAAGGGGATTTGTCAACATATATATATTTCATTTAGTAGGTGGGAGAAGGGGTCTATATATATTCAAAAAAACATATAATCTAACTAAGGAGGTAAAATGAAAAGATTAGGAAAATTGTCTTTAGTCTCATTCTGCATGTTGGCTTTACTTTGTTCGCTGATGTTCTCGCAGTCCAAAGAAAGTGGGGCGATTCAAGGAACTGTACAGACTCCTGAAGGAGAACATCTTCCAGGTGTTGAAGTAACTATTTCGTCTCCTTCACTCATCGGAGGTAGTAAGAGCACAATCACAGATTCCTATGGAAAGTTTAGATTTCCTGCTCTTCCTATTGGAAGATACGTAGCCGAAGCAAAACTCCAGGGATTTACCCCCCAAAGAATTGTTGATCTTCGCCTATCTGTACAACAGACATTAACAATCACTTTTACTCTCACTGTGGGCTCCCTCGAAGAAAGCGTTGATGTTATAGGAAAAGCTCCTCTCATCGATGTTAAGGATTCTCAATTGGGCACAGCCACTATGGAAAAAGAATTTCTTACACAACTTCCCTCTAGCAGATCAATTCGTGCTCAGATGAAGTTCGCTCCCAGTTCAAGCGGTGAACGTTATGCTGTTCCCTACGGTTCTTCAGAAAGTTTGTCGAGCAACTTTTTGATCGATGGTGTTAAGACGAACAGCCCGGAAGCCGGTGAACCCGAAGTAAACATGGACTACGATTCGGTCGAAGAGATGAAGATGATGGGACAGGGAACCAATGCCGAATACGGAGGATTCAGTGGAATCGTTGTTTCGTCAATTACTAAGAGTGGAGGGAACAACATCCAGGGTCTGGGGACTTTCTGGTTCCAGTTACCTGGCTTCCACAGCTCAAACTGGGAAGACTATCGTGATGAAGAAGGTGAGCTATACTTGCATGACAGATCATGGTCGTCTGAGTATGATTTCCATTTCAATTTAGGAGGTCCCTTCATTAAGGATAAACTCTGGTGGTACATGAGCGCCAAGTACGTGAAATATGAAGATGACATCGAAGATTACGAAGGTGAGGTAGAATATGGTTGGCGTTCCAGATTATTAGGTAAAATCACCTGGCAGATTGGTCCTAATGACAGGATTTTTGGTACTTTTGATCATTCCCTGCGCCGCGACGAGAATATTGAGGCTGGTCCTTATACAATGCCTGACGCTGTAGGTAAAGAAACTGGCTGGCAGTATTTCTTTAACACAAACTACCTGCATGTTTTCTCGGACACCACATTCATGGAATTGAAGATTGGTGGTTATAGGCAAGATGGGAAAATGGATATTGATTACGATACTCCATGGCATTTCGATGAAGGAACAGAAGTATTATCGGGAAATTTCTGGGAAATCTGGGAGGTACCTCGTAATCGGACTCAGCTGAATGCTGCAGTGAGCCATCACGCAGAAGAATTTTTTGGAACGCATGATTTCAAGTTCGGTGGAGAATATGAGAATTCTTACATGAGAAACTATCGAGGATATCCAGGAGGTAGAGCGTATCTTGACTATTTCGGTGAACCCAATCTGATGGTTACATACTCACCTTACGAAATTGAACCAACAACCAAAAGAATATCCCTTTTTGCACAGGATCAATGGAGCATCTCTGATAGAATCACCATCAATCCAGGAGTCAGATTTAACATTTGGAGAGGTTCTACCCCGAAAGATGGCACAATATTCAAGCCAAAAATGGGTATTGCTCCACGGTTGGGCGTCACGATCGATCTTTTTGGAGACCACAGCACTGCTTTAAAGTTACACTATGGAAAATATTACCATGGTGTTATGGGAATGTGGTTTGGCCACTGGTCAGAGAAAGGGGAATATGCAGAGTATGAGTGGAATGGTGAAGACTACGATCTGCTTTTTGAAGAATCGTGGGATGTCGCATACAAGATAGACCCTGATTTGAGATTTCCATACTTGCACAATTTTGTCATTGGCATAGAGAGAGAACTCGGAAGAGATATGTCCGCTGGGGTCAACGTTGTTTACCGGACACACAAGGATTTCATAAGCAATGTCAATCTCACCGGAGAGTGGGAACCTTGTACCTGGACAGATCCTTATGGTGTTGGAACATACAACATTTGGAAGCGATTAAACCCTGGAGAAAACGAAAAATATGTCACTAACCCCTATAAAGACCAGGGAAAAGATATAGATGCTGCCTTTCCCGATATTGTCCCGTTCACACCGACACGAAACTACAGAGGAATAGAGTTTACCTTTCGCAAAAGATTCTCTAACAGATGGCAGTTCCATGCGTCCTACACATACAGCAGAGCATGGGGATCTGATGATAATGCATGGGGAGAATACGAGGAGGGCAGAACATCCAGTCTGGGCTCATCCGTTCTCTTTTTGAATCCAAACTGGGCATACAATGCGGAAGGCACACTCGGTCGTGACCACCCCCACATTTTAAAACTCATGGGTTCATATGTTTTGCCTTTCAAGATTACTTTAGGTGCTTACTTCAGCTACACGAGCGGACCTACATATAATCATAATATAAGAATCCCTGAAGAGATTGACCCCGATTCAGTAGGGATTTATTCAGGACGACTACGTATCTATGGAGAAGAGAAAGGTTCTTTCCGATACCCTGCAATAAGTAACTTTGATCTTCGGCTGGAAAAATTCTTCACATTTGGAGATAGAACGAGAGTTGGAGTTATAATGGACATGTTCAATGTCCTGAACTCATCCACAGTCGACAATGTAGAGACGAGAATTGAACCTGGGCGTGATCCTTTTGGATTTGCGCGGGGTCTTGTCCGCCCAAGAACCTGGAGAATAGGATTCGACTTCGAGTTCTAATTTAAAGCTAAAGCACATGTAGAGAGTTAGAAGGGGGGGATTCTATCCCCCCTCTTTTTTTTTCTTAATTTAAGTCTGTTTGTCCGTTGCACATAAGTGTAGAATTCACTATGAGCAGGGGAATTTACGAAGTTTATGATGTGGGTTTCATCGCAAAAATGAGTACCCGAGTCAAATATCGGGACATGACCTGAAAACAACAGGGAGAAAGCAGAAATACCTGCAAAAAACTAATGCCGGAGGTGGGAGTCGAACCCACACTCTGGTTGCCCAGAACTGGATTTTGAGTCCAGCGCGTCTGCCAATTTCGCCACTCCGGCACTCCATCCTTTTTTATCATTTTTATTATTCTCGGTCAATAAAGAGTTGTTTAGCAGCGTAATCTTTAGATTAAATAGATTTTTTAATAAGTGGTTAAGAACTATTAAAATAATGGTGAATCTGTTGAATTTTAATTCTAATTCAAAAGCCAGGCAATTTTGCCTCTCTTTTCGATTCGCATATTTAGCCTGTAGCCGATTGGTTGATTAAAAGAAATAATAACGCTTCAAAAGAGAAAGGTATATTTTATCTTGCGAACTCATTTCAGATTTAATATTTATATGACCATTGGGATAATCTACCCAAGGAAAAGAGACAAATTCTAATTTCGTTTTTAGATTTAAATTATACAAAGACTTTGGGACAAAGCCCTTTATTTAAGTTCCTCTTCAATTCTTCTCTCAAGTTTGCTTGCAAATTCTGAATCAGTAAATGCCTTCAATCTTTGGAATGTAGTATCATACATATCGATTTGCTCTTCCTCAAGAGTGGAAGAATAGTTTGCCTTTGGGTCTATTTCATTCAATTTTTCTATTAAAATTTTCCTTTCCTCTTCTGGCATAATCTTAGGATCAGTCATTGCTGCAGCTTTCGCATAGATCCCTTCATCCAAAAGATATTCCAAAGCTTTGAAAGGAAGTTCATAATATTCCCCAATAGCTCCAGTTCTTTGTGTAAATCCTTTTGGTAAAGAAGCCTTAAATGAAACCCTGACATAAAGTTTTTCTTTAAATTCTTTTAATTGTTTCACATAATATCTATCATCGCCAAATACTACACCATTCGTCTCTAAGATAAAAAGTGGGTATCTGGAATCTCTTACATATTTTAAAACTGATAATAAATGCTCTTTCCCAATTGTTGATTCGCATCCTGATAAGCGAAGTTTTTCAATCCTAAGGTTCCTAAAACGTTCCCAGCGTGGAGATGTTATTCCTTCTTCAGCTGCTTTGAAAAGTTCTTGAGCAACCTCTTTAGGAGAGTAAAATTCTCCAAACTTTTCAGGAAAATCTCTTGACCAATTACTCCAACAATAGATACAGCGTAAACAACAACCTGCAGCATATCCTGTTGCTATTCCTCGATATACAGGAGCTGAATAAATGCCGACATACTTCCTTTCTAATCCTCCCCTCCCGCTCCTGGTCACTATCTTTTCGGTTTCTCTTGCAAGCTCTAAGGGGTTAAAGGGCTTAGATTCTGGTGTCAGGAAGCGTTGATATGCTTTCATCATAATTGCAATATTTTATATTATTTAGTTCGAAGGCTTGATTTAACGAAATCTGATATGCTTACGGTATTAAAAAACATTTGCCTCAATTCCCTTTAATTTTTTCCAGCCTTTCTTCATATGCTGAAGAATTGTAAAGTAGGAAAAATCAGGATTGAACTTTTTTATGAGCTTTGTCAAATTTATTAGACAGAGAGGATACATCTTAAATTCATATTCAAGCCTTCTCCATCTTAATCACCTCTCTTGCTAGAGATAAATAGTCCTGAGCTCCATAACTGCGGGGAGCATACTGGAATATATCTTTGCCTAAAGTTGGACTCTCGGCTAAAGATACATTTTTTCTGATAGCGGTCTCAAACATCTTTTCTTTAAAATAATTCCTGATTTCTTCCTTTATTCTTCTATCTATTTTTCTCCTTTGATCGTATAGACAGGCAACGACTCCTGTAACTTTTATCTCTGGATTTAAACTCATCCTCACCTTATCTACAGCCTCAAGAAGAGGAGGCAATGATTTCAGAGCCAGATATTCAGTCTGGGTAACTATAAATATTTCTCTTGCAAAACAAAGAGCATTCATAGTCAATATTCCCAGAGAAGGAGGACAATCTATTAACGTATAATTATATAAAGCTCCAAAGCTCCTGAATGCTTCATTTAATAAAAGCTCGGATTCCTTTAATTTCTTTATTTCAAGTGTTGATAAAATTGGATGCGATGGTATTAAAGAGAGTCCCAACGAGACGCCTTCGATAATTCTTTTGATGGGAATTTTTCCTATTAAAGCATCATAGATAGAAAATCTTAGATTTTCTAATACTATTCCTGAAGAGATTGTCAGGTGGGCCTGATGGTCCAAATCTATCATCAAAACCCTTCTGCCCAGTCTTGATAAAGCCGCTCCCAGATTCAATACTGTTGTCGTCTTCCCCACGCCACCCTTTTGATTCATTATGGCTATTATTCTCATTTTTCTAAAATCAGTAGGTTATTCCTTTTTTTTCACAACATTTATCTAATATTTTTCTGCATGTCTTTCGCTGAATCTGTTCTGACATACCTCAGAGGTTTCTATCATCAGGATGGCTGTATCCTCTTTCTGCTTTTTTTTAAGCTTTTTAGGAAAGGCATCTTTCTTTAGAGTGTTTATTATTGTTTCATAATCCTCTTTTACGAATAAAAATAATGAAAACAATCTACTCACACCTTCTTCTGCTATATTTCTTTAATAAATTCTTTTCTTTTATAAAGCTACAAAATATATCTTCTTGTAGATTATAGACTTATAAGGAGAATAAGCGCTGGGATATTAGGTTGAATTTTGAATGGAAAGACATTAGCTTTTAATTTTTCTTATTTTCCTTCCTTCTTTTTCGTGGCGTCAATTTTTGCATCAATTAGAGACCTTAATGCTTGCAAAATTTCTTTTTTTGCATTCAAGAAATGTTAAATCATCTTTTTGGGAACAAAAATATCAACCAGACCTTCCTGGATAATAATCCTTATCTCCTTTGGTTTTTCCTGCTGAATATCCATCACCTACTTCTTCTAAAGGAATCACGCCTGCATTCTAATCCTTTTCAAATTGCCTAGACTGATAAACTTAATTTTTTGGCAAAATTGAGAATGAAGCTTCTGCTCAGCTCATTCCTTTTTCTTGCAGAGTAGCTTTATTCCCCAGAACAGAATGCCAATCCCGGAAAGCACAACTCCTATGGATGAGATAAAAGCTGCTAATCCTATTGGTGTACACCAATCAAACATTTCAGGCCTCCTTTATCATGTTTGTATATAATTTAACTCTATCTTTATTTACAGTCAATGTTTCTGAGTGAGAACATGGCAAGTTGTCGGACACAACTGGCCAATATTTCTCGGCTTAAAGGGAGGCAGAGGAGCAGCTACCACCCTGGGGGTTCTATTTGCCTTAATGCCTGTACCAATGTCCTTGGTTCTTACCCTGAGCGCTGTGTCCTTCTTCATAACTCACAATACAATCCTAACTTGTGCGACAATCTTCGCCCCTTTACCACTGATAGCCTGGCTTATGGGATCATCCTGGACCCTTATAGGATACTCTGTAGGATTATCTTGCCTGGTAGGCTTAACTCACTTCATAACCACCAGGCATCTGCCTGAAGAAGCCAAGCATGAAGCAACCTTTATGCGGTAGGTTCTGAATTTGAATGTTAACTGTCCAGGTTGTCTGTGGGAAGGGGGTCGTGCCCCGGCTGGAGAGAGCCCCTACCTTTTTGATTCCCATCATCAACCCCCTTTTGCTGACAACAGTCGGCTGTTTACTGTTCCCAAAAATTGTGCAAGCTGTCAGAAATTCAATGAGGTCAATTCATTCAATAAGAAATCGCATGTTTTTCAACAGCTTTATCCACAGAAATAGCGGAAAAGTTGAAAATCTTAAAGCGTCCCCAAGCATCATCATCAATGGATTTGACTTTTATTTCTTTTCTG
>DAOUSP010000076.1 GCA_030627155.1 Candidatus Aminicenantota bacterium | reverse complement strand
CGCTGGAATCCACAGGCATATGCAGGCGCTGGTTATGCGGCAGTCATGGTGGATTTTCACGGGTCTGTCGGCTATGGTCAGAATTTTACAGACTCTATTCGCGGTGATTGGGGTGGAAAGCCGCTCGAAGACCTTAAAAAGGGGCTGGATGCTGCCTTAACTATGTATCCTTGGATGGACGGAGACAGGGTTGCTGCATTAGGGGCGTCCTTCGGCGGCTATATGATAAACTGGATTGCAGGGAACTGGCCTGACCGGTTCCGCTGTCTCGTTAATCACGATGGCAACCTTGATGAACGAATTGCCTATTTTGATACCGAAGAACTCTGGTTTCCCGAGTGGGATCACTTGGGAACTCCATGGACTAACCCAGATGGATATGAAAAGCACAATCCTGTAAACTTCGTGAAAAACTGGAAAACTCCCATGCTTGTCATCCATGGCGCATATGACTTCCGTGTGGTGGAAACTCAAGGAATATCCACGTTCAATGCCCTTCAGCGTCTCGGCATTCCCAGTAAATTCCTTTATTTCCCGGATGAAAGCCACTGGGTTCTAAAACCTCATAACAGCATCTTGTGGCACGAAACTGTTATTGGATGGCTTGATAAGTGGTGTAAGAGATAGGTGTCAAGCGGCAAAAGCTGTCAATCCAAGGGAATTTGAAATGGGAGCTGTTGCTTTGACTATTTTTTCCTATATTCTGGCCAAGGAATTGGAGTGATTAGTTTTAAGTTATTGACCTCCTTCTTATGCTCCCATACCCAGATATAGTAATCCTTCCTTTTTAAAAGTTTTGATGCACTTTCATCAATAATAACCTTCACTTTTGGATGGAGCTGAAGTGCTGAAGCCGGGCAGGATGAACTCACAGGGCCTTCTACTGTTTGAGCGATGGCTCTTGCCTTATGCTCATCAAGAGCCACAAGAATTATTTCTCTGGCTTCAAGAATTGTTCCTGTCCCTACTGTAATAGCAAATCTCGGACATTGGCCTTCGCCAAAATTATCTCTAAGTGTTTCTTCTGTCAGAGTCTTTACCCTTGTCCTTGCTAAAAGGGATGAAGAGGGCTCATTAAACCCGATGTGACCATCTCTTCCTATTCCTAAAAGCTGAAGGTCAATTCGTCCTTTATGCTTAATTTTCTCCTCATATTTTTCACATTCTTCCTCTACATTCTCAGGAATAGAAGAAGGAATGTTTACATTCTTTATATTTATATTTACATGCTTGAATAAATTTTCCTCCATGTAGAAACGAAAACTTTTCGAATCATTCGGAGCAATCCCAAGGTATTCATCCAGGTTGAATGTCACGACTGAAGAAAAATCCACATCTCCTTTATTGTAAGCTGCTATAATTTCCTGATAAACCCCAAGCATTGTCTGTCCGGTAGCCAAGCCAAGTACAGTGTCTGGTTTTTTATTAATTGCAGCAATTATTCTCTGTGAGACTTCTTTATAGACTTTTTCAGGCGAAGATAAAATTATAACTTCCACTTATAGCTCCTCCTTGATTTTCTTTAAAATCATGTTTATTAATCCTTCCTCTAAGGCCTCTACTATTATCCTCAAGACAGGTTCAGTGTTTGATGGACGAACATGGAACCAGAAATCAGGATAATCCACTCTGACTCCATCAGTAAAATCAATTCTTCCGTCCTTAAATTTTTCAGCAAGTTTACTGAGGATTCTCTTTCCTTCCCTGAAAGAAATATTTACTTTCTCTTTTATCATATGATATTGAGGCAAGTCTTCTTTCAACTCGGAAAATCTTTTTCCTGACCACGCCAGGAGTTCAAGTAGAAGAACCATCCCAGTAAAGCTGTCGCGGCATGTATGAACATCCGCAGCTATTATTCCTCCATTACCCTCTCCTCCGATTTTAGCCCCAACTTGCATCATTTTTCTTGACACATTGATTTCCCCTACTTTACTCCTGAAAAAACTGACCCCTGATTTCCTTGCAACGTCTTCAAGCACTTTAGATGTTGAAAGATTTACAACAACAGGGGATTTTTTCTTATTACTCAAATAGTAATCAACAGCTAAAGCAAGCGTATTTTCTTCACCTATAGGATTGCCTTTCTCATCAATCGCCGCAAGTCTGTCTGCATCTGCATCCTGGGCAAATCCTATATCAGCTCCTGAAGTTTTTACGGCTTCACATAAAAGGTTAAGATTTTCGGGTAGTGGCTCTGGGTTTCTTGGAAACTCCCCAGAAATTTCACAATTCACACAGATTACTTCAGCTCCTAACCGTTCAAGGAACTTTTTAACAAAAGGAACAGCTGCTCCGCCACAAGGATCGACAACCACGTTAGGTCTCTTCTTCCTGATTAAATCAATGTCTGCAAACTGAAAAATACGTCTTTCATGGAGCTCAAAAGGGCTTGGTTCTTTCTCAATCTTAGAAGGATTATCAACCCTTCTGAATTTTCCCTGGTAATACAAATCCAGAAGCTCTTCTGCTTCATATGGGTAGAGGAATACACCCCCTTTTTTGATTAACTTAAGAGCATTCCATTCAACAGGATTATGTGAAGCTGTTATGGAGATGGCACCTTCAAGCTTTTTTTCTTTTGTATATATTTGAAGCGAAGGAATCGGTAAAATTCCCAGGTCTAATGGAGTTGCCCCACATGATAGAATCCCGGAAAATACAGCATATTTGACCATCTCTGCTGAAGGCCTTGTGTCCGAACCTACTGCAATTGTTCCGCCTCCAATAAATGTCGCAAACGCTTCGGAAAACTTCATCAGCAATTGGGGTGTAAGACCTTTGCCCACGATTCCTCTTATTCCAGAAATACTTACTTTGAGGTCTGAGATTCTCATTCTTCTATCCTCTCGATGATTTCAGCTTTAGCGCATTTAACGAGCAAGTCGGTCTCTCCTTCAAGAATAAGTCTTAATATAAATTCTGTAGTGGAAGGTCTGATGTTAAACCATAAGCCTTTGCGCTCCACCCGAATTCCATCTGTAAAATCTGGTCTTTCCTTTGCATAAACCTTCTCAAGTTTATCCATTATCTTGTATGTCATCTCAGGAGGAACTTCAATTTTGCATTTTTCCATGTAATATTCAGGAAATGGAGCCATTATTTCTGAAATGCTTTTCCCTTCCTTTGACATCAAGTCCAATACAAAAGCCAGAGAAAGGAGCGCATCATATCCCAAAGAAAAAGGACTAAAGGCCACGCTTCCACTCCCCTCGCCTCCAACCTCTGCATCTTCGGCTCCCATCATATGAATAACTGCAGACTGCCCAACTTTTGTTTTATAGACATTGACGCCAATCCTCCTGGCTGCCCAATCCGCCCACGATGATGTAGAAACAGTAGTCATTACTTTGCTGATTTTTCCCTGTAAAGAAAGAAGACACAAAGGCAACGTCAATTCTTCGCTTAATCCTTTCCCCTTTTCACTTACAAAAGAAATCCGGCTGCTATCTGAATTAATGAGAAAGCCAATATCAGCATCTGTAGCCTTTACAACTGCCTCTACTTGGGCTGCATTTTCAATAGAAGGTTCAGGTGGATGAGGAAACGGCTTTTCTAAATCATCGTTTATTGTGACAAGCTTACAGTTAAAAAACTCTCCAAAAATCCCCATGAATGGAGATATTGCTCCATTACACAGGTCTCCAACTACTTTAAAATTGGATTCTCTTATCCGCTGGATATTTACCCATTTTGACATTTCTTTTAAATATAGTTCCACAGGAAAAGCTCTTTCTGCAGCAGCTCCAAGATTTTTCCAAGAAGCTTTTTTAAAATCTCCTGATTCATAGATATTAAAAACTTCAGAGCCTTCAAACGGCTCCAAATAAGCCCCTTCTTCATTCAAAAGCACAACAGCATTCCAAGGCAAGGGATTATGCCCACCAGAAATTGAGATTCCCCCGGAAAAGGGCTCTCTTTTCATAAGGAATTGAAGAAAAGGAGTGGGAATAAGCCCAAAATCAATATAATCCAACCCAGCAGCCAGGACAGAAGAACAAACAGCCATTTCCAGCATATGGCTGGAAAAACGTGAATCCCTGCAACCAGCCACTCGACCTTCATCTAAATAAGAAGCAAAGGCAGAAGCAAACTTAGATGCTATATCAACATTCAATGATTGAGGAACTTTACCTCGTATTCCTGAAACCGTAATTCTCACTCTGTCATTCATCGTATTTGGTCTACCTTTTTGGCATTTTTCCTTAAAACAGGCATGCCTTGCTTGACTTAAACTCTTTCTCCATGATTATAGACTTTCATAACCTTCATATGTTTATCAAGAAGGACAAACGAGGCATCCTCTCCCTCATCAATAGACGGAAGGCGAAATCCAAAATATTTCATGGTATTCACACAGGCCAAGTGGACGATTTCATCCGGTGTCAAGCCATTTTGAAAAAGCCATTGGGCCTGTTCAGATACAGAAGTACACCCTCCTGCCAATGTCCCTTGTGTATTTGAGATTCTCCTCTTTCCATCTTTTTTCAGTATTTGCCCTCCAAACTTTTTTCTGTTTGAGTAAGCTGGTGGAATCATATCAGATATGATAGCAAAGTCAGGACCTTTTACCTTTAACAGCAGCGAAATAAAGTCAAAACAACTATGAATTCCATCTGCTATCACTTCAAGATAAATATCTTTCAGGAAAAGACCTCCTCCAATAAGACCAATTTCTCTATGGTGGAGGCTGCTCATGGCATTTGGAAAATGTGTCATATGCCTTATTCCCATTTTATGAAACTTCAATAAATCCTGAAATTTGGCATTGCTGTGTCCTACAGAAGGGATTTTCCCCTTTAATAGCGCTTTTTGAACGAGCTCTTCTACCCCCTTCAATTCAGGGGCAAATGTGAAAACCTTTATCTCTTCTATGGAAAGGAATTTTTCTATATTTTTTTCATTTGGATGAAGCATGAATTCTTCTTGCTGAAATCCTCTCTTTTCCCTACTTATGAAAGGGCCTTCGACCCTTAAAAATGGAAATATACTCTCTGGATTTTTCTTTTTATAGTTCTGGAAAACCTTAGAAATCTGTTCTATTTTCCGAAGATCATCGTTATACAGGGTAGGGACAACAAATAGGATGCCCTCAGATTTTAAATTCTTCTCAAGAGGCCCAAATTCTCCCTTCTGAAAACTCAGCCCCCACCCTCCATGGATATGGGGATCAGCAAATGGAGGAATGATGTACGAAGCCTCTATGGGCTCTTCTTTTAGACCTTGTTTTATTCTGTAGCCCTCCACATGAAATTCAAAATCGGCAAATTTCCCTTTCCTCCATGTCTTCCCTTTAAAACTTTTTGAGCTTTTTGAGCGCTTTTCTCTATTAATTCTCTTCATCTTCCTTTTCTTACCTTATATCATAAAAAAAATCGATGTTAAATTCCAATATACTTTAATAACAGACTATTTCAGTTATAAAAATAGCGTTGATCATGCTTTGTATTACAGTCAACATTAAAAATTTCAAAAAAATTTGTTAATGCACGCACAAGGCATTATAATCAAAGCCGTTATCAATGAATGGTTTCAACCTGTTTGTTGACCGATTTATTATTGATGATGCATGATTTAAATTAAAAAAATACCCGGATTTCTAATAGCAAAAAATAATCCTTGGAAAAAAGAACTCCACACACAATCATAAGCAGGATAAATACAACAACCCAAAACCACTCTAAGAAACCAAATACACCCAGACAGCTCAATAAGTTACCAAATATTTTTACAAACCCTGCTTATTATTGGTATATTTTGATATTAACAGTACTCGTAAATCACGATATATCTTTACAACCTGTTCCATACATTCTTTAGTGTACCCAGTCAAAAACTTTTTCGCCTGAGCAGGAGATTTACTATACAATTCAAGAGCTTTTGCATCGATGGATGGTTGTTTTTCAAAAAAGCTGGCTTCTAATGGATCACGAACTGCCTGTAAATCCTTAATCGCATCCTGCCATTTTAAATAGAGCAGATTATCCACAAAATCAATAGCCCACCGTGCAGATTCTTCGCTAAATTTATCTGGATCGTATGTCTTATACAAAGAGGAGATTTCTTGAACTCCTGTGTAAATGGGAACATAGGTACTAACATACTGATTATCGAGATAGAGCCAATATACCCCTCCGATAGGATCAGGCAACCAACTCCTCAATTGAGCAACCATGCCATAACCCCCTCTAGAAACCATCCTCCGATAGGTAATGTCCAATAGTTCTCT
>DAOUSP010000016.1 GCA_030627155.1 Candidatus Aminicenantota bacterium | reverse complement strand
GAATATTCATCTCTCTGTGAAAAAAATATGATAAACATCTGGGATGGTTTCTTTAATAGAAAAAATTTCGATGAATGTATAAACCTTGAACAAAGACTGGCAAATATAAATAGATACAATGAGTATTTTCTGAATGTTAAAAATTATTTGGTTGAGAAAAAAACAGAAATTATAACAAGCATCAATGACCCTATCTCCGAATACAGAAATGACATAAATAAATTAATGACTTCCAATGAGCTTATTGATGTTGATACGGCAGAACTTGAGAACTCATGGAAAGAACTAAAAATCTATAAAGACTATGTAAATAATGACAGCTTTTTCAATAGCGAAAAATTGTTACAGGAGTTCAATGACATATCTTTGAGAATAATTGATGACTTTAAAAGATATGGAGATTATGTAAACAGCCAATTTGTAATCCAGCAGGAAGAAAGGACTATGCAGTCAGTTGAAAACTATAAAAATTGTCTTTTTGAAAATTTCCCTGAATTTAAAAAAGAAATCGAACAAGAATACGTAAAAATAGTCAATGCTCCTCCCCCGATATTCACAAGTACCGCTATCGGGGTCAAGCCTGCTGTAGCATCCTCGAAATGGATGGTCCCTTATCCTCCATGTCTAAAGATGAATGCCATCAAAGGACAAGTCCGCTGCGGCATTGTGATAAATAGCGAGGGTCGGGTAGAAGACGTTCGAATAGTCTCAAAAAATTTTAATACTGAAAATGATTGTTTAAAGGACTTTATCTCCAAATTAGAAAAGTACATCTTTGGTAAAAAATACAAGCCCGCTGTTAAATTAAAGAACAGCCCTGGATATGCCCCTTTCAATGAAACAAAAAATCTACCTACTATAAATGTTAAATATTATTCATTAATGAAATTTGTCGTAGAGTAGAAATTTTATCCGACCTTTATCCTGGATTATTTGGGGATGAGTATAAAAAGTCAGGAGCGTGGATGGCTTTTCTTGTAGACTTCAAGAAGCCTCTTTAAGTCGAGATGCGTGTATTTTTGAGTTGTTGCAAGACTCTCATGCCCTAAAAGCTCCTGAATCACTCTTAGGTCAGCGCCTCGGCTTAATAGATGTGACGCAAATGAATGGCGTAAAGAGTGAGGGCTGATTTTTCTATGTAAAGCAGAGCGCTGAATATATTTATCCACAATCCTTTCAATAGAACGTGAAGTAATCCTTTGTCCTTTATAATTAAGGAAAAGCGCTTCCTGGTCGATTTCTCCATCATGGATAATATATCTTGACTGAAGATAAACCCGCATGCTTTCCTCGGCTTTCTTGCCGAATGGAACAAGCCGTTCTTTCTTGCCTTTTCCTTTAACACGTATTAACTTCTCCTGGAAGTTTACGTCCTCAAGATCGATTCCCACTAACTCGCTCACCCTGATACCTGTGGCATACAAAAGTTCAAGGATGGCCTTATCCCTTAAATCCAGAGGTTTTTTCGATTGCGGCAAATCCAAAAACATAGACATTTCATCCTCAGACATGAAGGAAGGCATGTGCTTTTCCTGCTTTGGTGTGGAGACAACCTTTGCAGGATTGTCATCCAAAATCTTCTTTCTGAGACAAAACTGGAAAAAAGAACGTATTGCCGCAAGTTTACGAGCTACAGTGGATTTTTTATTCTGTTTTTCATAAAGAGTGGCAAGAAACCCCCGCAAAACCACATTGTCTACATTCTTCAGTGTTATCTTCCTCTTGCCAAGATATTCCGCCAGTTGGTATAAATCTGTTCGATAACTCGCGATCGTATGCTTGGAAGCATTTTTTTCGTGAGTCAGAAAAGACAGAAATTGCTCAATTTCTTTTCGCATTTTTCCCTTTTAGTTAGCAACACGCTCAATAAAAAAGTGTATATTTATTCTTCTCCTTCTGGCTCTTGCACGTCTGCTGATTCAGTGTTCCAGATTTTCAAAGGTTCCAATTCCTCTTTATAATCACATTCTTTATTACTACAGTACAAATAAGGCGACCCTTTTATGGAATTCTTGCGGAGAAGAAATTCCTGTCCGCATTTCGGACAGGACCGTTCAACTGGCTCATCCCATGTTGCAAATTTACACTTTGGGAAGTTGCTGCATCCATAAAATACCTTTGCCTTCCTTGTTATCCTCCTGATTATCGTCCCACCGCACTTTAGAGGACAGGCAACACCTGTATCCTTGCTCTCTTTCTTTATGTACCGGCATTTCGGGTAATTGGAACAAGCAACAAAAGTTCCATATTTCCCCTTACGGATGACAAGTTGGGCTCCACATTGAGGGCATATTTCCTCTAAGGCCTTTACCTCTTTTTTTACCAGACTTTCCTTATAATTGCATGCAGGATAGCCCGAGCATGCTTTAAACCGGCCGTAGCGGCCTTCCTTGATTACAAGATTGCTTCCGCATAGAGGACATTTCTCTTCTAAGGGTATGCCCTTCCCCTTCACGCTTTCAGTCTGCCTTGCTTCTTTTAAATCCTTATCGAGGAGAGAATAATAGTCTTTCAAGTAAACCAGCCAATCCAGCTTGCCCTCGCTAATTCGGTCTAACTCCTCTTCTAAACGTGCTGTAAATTCAAACTCCATTATATCTGGGAAATTCTTAATCAAGAAATCTGTTACAAAAATACCAAGGTCTGTAGGGATAAACTTCCCTGTTTCCTTAATTACATACACTCTGTCCTGCAAGGTCGAGATGATAGGGGCATAAGTGCTTGGTCGACCAATGCTTCTGGCTTCTAATTCTTTGACCAGGCTGCCTTCTGTATACCGGGGAGGAGGCTGTGTAAAGTTCTGCTTTGACTCGAGTCCAAGCAGTTTTAGCATTTCTCCCTCTTGGGCCCTTGGGAGAGCTTTCTCTTCTTTTTTTTCAAGAGAAGCATTTTGTTTAGCATAAAGAACTAAATATCCGTCGAACTTAATAACCTCTCCTTTTGCTTTAAATTCATATTGTGATGCCTTTATCTGAAATTCTGTCTCCTCAACTAAAGCCGCACTCATCTGGGATGCCAAAAAACGCTTCCATATCAAAGAATAAATCTTGTATTCATCTTTCTTAAGATAGTCTTTGACTTTTTCAGGCGGAAGGTCAAATAATGTCGGCCGGATGGCTTCATGGGCATCCTGCACCTTTTTTTTATTTTTATAGATACGGGCTTTCAGGGGCAAGTATTCTTTTGGATAGTTTCCTGATATGTAATTACGCACATGCCCAATAGCTTCGTTTGAAACACGGACAGAATCTGTCCTCATATAAGTTATCAATCCAACCAGGCCTCTCTCTCCTATCTCTAATCCTTCATAAAGCCGCTGTGCAATCATCATGGTCTTTTTCACTGGGAAGCGAAAAATGCGAAAACTATCCTGCTGGAGGGTACTGGTAATATATGGAGGTGAAGGAGGCCGCTTTTTTTCTTTAATTTTTATCCCGGACAATTGGAAAGGCAGAGGCCTTAATTCAGACGCAATTTTCTCTGCTTTTTTCCCATCCTTAATCTCTGCTTTTTTCCCTGCGATTTTTACCAAGTTGGCTTTAAAGTCTGGAGGTTGGCATGCCTGGAGTTCGGCTGTAATCGTCCAATATTCTTCCTGGACAAAGTTCCTGATATCTTTTTCCCTCTCACATATTAGTCTTAATACAATCGACTGCACACGACCAGCACTCAACCTTCGCCCTATCTTTTTCCAAAGAAGCGGGCTGATGAGATAACCAACCAGCCGGTCCAGAATCCTTCTTGTCTGCTGGGCATTGATTTTCTCCCGATCCAAATCGTGCAAATCTTTAAATGCCTCCTCGATAGCTTTTTGTGTAATTTCATGAAAAAGAACCCGGTTAATTTTTGGATTGTATTTCTTAAGGATTTCATAAAGATGCCAGCAAATAGCTTCCCCTTCACGGTCAGGGTCTGCAGCTAAAAATACTTGTTCGGCTTCCCTGGCTGCCTTTTGGAGCTGAGCCACAGTAGCTTTTCGTTCTTCAATGATTTTATAATACGGCTTAAAATTCTCCTCCACATCCACCCCTAAACTGCTCTTTGGAAGGTCGCGAACATGCCCCATAGAAGCCATAACCTTGAAATGAGTCCCTAAATAACGGTTGATAGTTTTGGCCTTCGCAGGAGATTCTACAATAACCAATCGTTTTAACATGATAAATTCCTTGAAAAGTATTTTCCAGGTCTTTGGGAAATCCAACCTTTTAACTCTAAATTAAGCAAATGAGTCAGAACTTCAGAGACTGACAATTCACTTTTCTCTACAATCTCATCGATATGTATCAACTCATCTGGTTTTAGAAATTCATAAATCTCTTTCTCAGGCATGTTCATATCTGGAAGTTTTGTGTCTTTTGCTTCTTTCTGAGACAGAAGGTGTTCTTTTAAAGGAGAAGGAAATTCCATGGCTACATCTTCCCATCCTTCTACAAGTTTTGCACCTGCTTGAAGCAGCCAATTTGTCCCCTGGCTCATTTCTGATGTGATATTTCCAGGGACGGCCATTACCTCCCTGTTTTGCTCCAAGGCTAACCTGGCAGAAATTAGAGACCCGCTTCTTCGAGCCGCTTCCACTATAATAGTAGCTAAAGACAACCCGCTGATGATCCTGTTCCTTATTGGAAAGTGAAGCCCTAATGGTGGGCTTTTCAAAGGAAATTCAGATACCACTGCTCCATTCTCTATGATGGAATTAAAAAGACGGCGATTTTCCCTCGGATAGATGTTATCTAACCCTGAACCTAACACAGCTACAGTTTTTCCTCCTTTCAGTGCTCCCCAATGGGCCACTGAATCAATTCCCCGGGCTAATCCACTGACAACAACGACTCCTCGAACTGCCAAATCATGAGCCAATCTTTCAGCAACAGCCCTTCCATACGGAGTGGGATTTCTTGTTCCTACAATGGACACTGCTGGCTCTTTGAGAATCTCAACCTGTCCCGCACAATAAAGGACGATAGGCGGATCGAAAATTTCTCTCAAATACTCCGGGTACCGGTTGTCCTCTATAGTGACGATTGTATAACCTTTTTTATAAACACTGTCAATGACCTTATCTGCCTTATCAAGAACTTTTCGCGAAGCCAAGGCATCGACGATCTTCTGTTCAACACCAATTTCAACAAAATCCTCTGCATGTGCCTTGAAAATCTCCTGGACAGAAGGAAAATGCTGAAGGATTTTTTGGGTTAATTTTAATCTTTCTGCCAGAATGAGGTTTAAGGCGACCCAATACTTAAGATTTTCCTCCACTTTTATTTCGAAGGATATAAAGGAGGAATCGCAAGAATAGGTATATGGCTGTAAGAAATGACTTTTTCAGCGGTGCTTCCCAGGAAAAACCTCTCCAGCTTGCTATGTACATAAGTAGACATAACAATCAAATCCATCTTATGAGTTTCTGCATAATCAACGATTCCGAGGGCTGCATTGATAGCCCTGTAAACATCTTCAGAGACCTTGATGTCTTCTTTTTCTCTTTTCTTCCGTCTTTTCAGCCTTTTTAGGACAGAGTCAAACATTTCATCAAGGACTCTTGGAGAGAACTCATAGTCATGAAGTTCCAGAACATGAAGAAGAGTCAAATCAGCATCGAATCCCTTGGCTACCTTCCATGCATAGTCCCTTTCAACTTCCTCCTGTTCAGAGAAATCTGTCGGGACAAGTATATTTTTAAATCTTGGCTTTCCCTTCTTTTTCTTTGTTACAAGAACAGGAACAGAAGAACTTCTCAATATATGGTTTGCCACACTTCCGAGAAAAAGCTTCTCTATGGCAGATTCTCCTCGTTTCCCTATGACAATGAGATCTGCCTTTTCATTTTGTGCAGTTTCTACAATCATCTTTGCGGCAGTTCCTTCTTTTACAAGAACTTTAAAGGAAATTCCTTTTTTCCTCTTTAGTGTGTTCAGGCGTTTCGTGACGTCTGTTTTTAAGAAATCTACTTTTTGCACTAACTCACCCTTTATAGCTGTGGCTACATTGTAAAGTGCAGGCGAGAAATCAGGAATCACATGTAAAGCTAAAAGATCTGCCTTAAAAGTCTCGGCGAAGGCATTTGCATAAATAAGGGCTTCCTGTGCTTCATCAGAAAAATCAGTAGCCCAAAGTATCTTTTTCAAGAAATTTGACATTTGACTCTCCTTGATAAGATCAAGCTTCAAAAATATTTTAACAAGAAAAATAAAAAACACAAGTTAAAATTGGGGACTGTCCCCAATTTTACAATTGGTACAATAGGACAACTTTTCTCCCGAAATTTATGTATTTTTCCCAAGAATCCGCTTGTCCCCCAAATGAATTGCAACCACTTTATTGCGGGACGCCAGGCCTTTAAGGATTGAAACCCGGGAAGGAGGAATATCGAAATAAGATGCGATTATTTGAATAACCTCTTTGTTGGCTTCTCCTTTGGCAGGAGGTGCAAGGACTCGTACTTTGTATTCATCTAAGCCGATTCTCTCGATGGAACGCTTGCGGGATTTTGGCTGGATCTTAACGTTAATTAGAACTCTACCAGGTTTTTTCTCTTTCACTGGTTTCCTTTTGCTTTGTTTTGCATAAAAAATAAAATCTTTTGGGCTAAAAAATCCACATCTGCTGTTTTAGAAGCTGCATGCCATAAATAGATATCGATTTCACAAGAAAAGAATCCAGAAATATAATCAGTAAAATGACGATAATTGGGCTTATATCAATACCTCCAAGTTTATAAGGAGGTGCAATTCGGCGAAATGGCCTCAAGACAGGTTCAGTCAAATAAAAAAGGATAACAGCAAAAGAATGGAGGGAAGGGACAGGAATCCAAGAAAGGATTGCTCTTATAATGATAATCCAGATATATGTTATCAAGATGATATGGATAACCTTTGCTATAGCAATTAAAAAATTTGCAAATAAAACCATTTTTCTTCACCCTTCATTTCTTTATCATTTATTCGCCACAAAATTATCTCATTCTTAATTTAGAATGTCCTTGTATTTCTTAAAAAGTTCCCTTAGCTGTTCCTTTGTCACAATGTAGCCACTGATGTATAAAGAAAGATTAGGCCTCATCGGGTCATTAGATTTCAGCAAGATATACTCCCTTATCATGCCTCTTCTTTTCTGCGGGGAAATTTTTATATCAATTACAACTTCTTTCCCTGAGGCGATTTTTACAGGAGAAGTTATCTTCTTTTTCCCAAGAAAAAAAGATGCATCTCTATGGGAAAGTTCAACCTGGAGTTCCAGCTCTCCCTTATTGCGGATTCTTGCTTGAGTCTGGATAGATTCTGTCTCCAATATTAAACCTAAATCAACACTATAATGGCCCAAGTCTATTTTTGGACGGGGAGGCACATCGATCGAAGCAGAGACTGTGAGCTGCGCTCGAGGGTGCTCAGAATCGTTCGATTCCACATAAATATCCTTTGAAACATCTCCTTCATACCCTTTTGTGTTAAAAGTTGCCTTTATCTCCCCTTTTTTGCCTGGCGCAATGTTTTTATTTGAGACTAAAGCTGCCGTACATCCACAGGAGGTATGAACTTTTTTTATAACAAGAGGAGCATCCCCCACATTTTGAAATACAAACACATGGGTAAGAATCTTTCCTTGTTTTACTCTGCCGAAATCCCAGGATTCTTCATTGAATTTTATCCGAGCACCATTTTCAGCCAGCAAGAAACAAGCAATCAAAAGAATGCCCCCAATGACACCTAAATAGATCTTTGTTTTGTGTTTTTTGCTGTGTTGATTCATTGCTTTCTCCATGCTTTCTCCATTGATTTTACCTAAGTTTTATTAATGTTACCATTTTTTCAAAAAATTTTCTCGACTTTCTTGACTTCCCTCACTCCTTACTATTCACTTGTTTTTTTGCTGTCATTGCGTGCCTCTTCTTTTCTGTCATTGCGGGCGACTCTTTCCTTATTGTCATTGCGAGCCCCGTTAGGGGCGTGGCAATCTCATTCTTCACTCCTTACTCCTTACTTTTCACTACTTACTCCTCGACCTTCTCGACTCTCTAGACAAACTGTAAAAATTTGCTTGATGGGAGGATTTTGTCTATAATCATATTCAGTAAAACTAATAAAATGAAGCTTATAATAAGAAAATCACAAGGTCGTATCATTTTATTCTCAATATTAACGGCATTTTTCCTCTCCTCCATGACTCCTCTTCAAGGGCAAGAAAAAGAAGTCCCTCTCAAACTCAAAGTCGTCACAGAACAAGCCAATATCAGGTTAAAACCTGATATTGGCAGCACAATCATTTATCAGGTACCACTTGGAACATTTCTTGAATATTTAGGCAAAGAAGGAGATTGGTACAAGGTCCAGTTGAAATCCGAGGAAGGAGAGACTGTCACTGGTTATGTTCATGAGAGTTTAATCACTACAATCCGACCTATTCCTCAAGAAGCTCTAGCGAAAGAAGAACCTGTGAAAGAGGAAGCGTCTCCAAAAGAACGAGAGACAGAATCTGAAGAACCCCAGATAATTTCACCTCCTCCTGTAGAGCCCACCCAATTTAAGTCCTCTCTTTCGCCTGTACAAATTTCTTTCTCAGGAGGCGGAAATTTCTTTTTCGGCGGTGATTTAAATAAAGGTGCCCAAGGATTGGCTGACCTTTACGAAGATATCCTTTCCGCCCAGAGAAATGGAGAGTTTCGCCCAGCTCATTTGAGTTACATCGCTGGAGGGGAATTAATAATTCGATTACACCCGAGTGTGTTCCTCGGGATAGGCGTCGATTATTTCAAGGGCAAAAAAGAAAGCCAGGTTGAATTCATAAGAGGGCCAGCTTCATATGTTTTTACCACATGTCCTAAAATACAAGCAATTCCCATTAAATTAATGATTTCATATTTTCCTGTTCCGTCTTTTTATATCAAGAGCGGAATCGAATATTATTTTGCCCAATGCACATATTACTACCATATTCAGGCGGATGATTTCTGGGAGAATTGGGAAGGAAAATCTAATGCACAGGAACTCGGATTAATGGGAGGACTGGGAATCGTCCAGAACGTCTCTTCCCATCTTAGTGTTTTCCTGGAGGGGATTGGCCGTTATGCCAGAATACGTGGATTTAAGGGGACAAATTACTTTGAAGATTCAACTGGTTTTTCCTCTTCTGAAGAAGGGACGCTCTATATCTATCAAGGACAAATATCTGAGGAAAAGTCTTATCCCTTGCTTTTTATTCGCAAAAAAAGGCCTGCAGAAGCAGGTGTCCTAAACCCTGCCCCCGCAATGATCGATTTATCAGGTTTTTCCCTTACAGCAGGGATTCGGATTCACTTTTAAGTTTCCGCAAAAGAACAATATGCTGGGCATGAAGCCCAGGAATAAGAGAATATTCCTTTATGACCTCAAATCCGGCCTCAGTGATTTCACGATGAAATTCTTTCCTTGAAATCATCTTTATTCGCGTTTTTCCTTTCTTTACTGCCTTCCTGAGTTTTCTTTGAAGGCGATGTAAAAAATGACTCTGGTAATATGACAAGACAACCCATTTCAAGGAAACGCGATAAAACTCCTTCAGGATAAACAGGCGGTCATCTGCCTCATGTAGATGATGGAAAAAGCGCATGGAAAGCACAACTGGAATGATTTCTGTCTTAACAGGAATTCCTTGTTTGGCATCAGATATAAAACCGCAAACAGATGCTTCCATGTTCAAGCGCTTGCGGTTCACAGCCCGCTGGACCATATGAAAAGAAATATCGCTGTTAACTAAAGAAAACCCATACTTCAAGCACAGGTCAGAAAAGCGGCCATAGCCACAGGGAATATCCAAAACGTGAAGGGAGTCTTCTTGAATTTCTTTAAAGATTGATTCGAGGATTTTTATCTCTCTTATATGCACAAAGCGCTGGTCAAGGCCACGGTATCTTTTTCTTTCATATTCTGCAACTTCGTGCTTTTGAAAAGACTTGTTTTTCATTTATTCATTCTCTCTTTAAAAAAACATACTGCGGGCTTTCATTTATTCTGATTTTATTTGCAGTGATTTCTATTGTTTTTCCATTCCTGTCAAACGCCCTAATCACTCGGCCAGGGAAAGAATACTCTACAGATCCCTTTTTTGTCCAGCAAACAGCAAAAGCCTCAGGCCCTTTCTTGAAAATAAACACATTTGCCTCAGGATGCTCTACCTTCTGAAGAAATATGCTTCCTTTAAGAAAAGAGCCCATCGCTTTCATCGCTCTATAAGAAGGTCGTTTTCTCCATTCGTTTTCTCTATTGTCGATTAGCCCATAACCAGGTGCGACAAGCTGCCACCAGTATATTCTCTCGACATGGCCGCTGCATAAAGCATAAATGAAATAACGGACAAGATAATTAGCCTGCTGCTCTTCAGTAACATTCGGCTTTCCTGATGCTGGAGAATAAACGCCTGTTCCTTTCAAGGGCCAGTTCACCTCTGTAATCCATAAATCACGGCCTCCCTGAGAACATGTATCTATAATCGCTTTCAACAATGCAATCTTTCGGGGTGTATCCCATCCAAATTGTGTGTTCTCAGGTGCACCGACCCTGTCCACATAAAGAAGAGAGCTCACTTTTTCAAAGTCAATTTCTGCCAGGACTGGAGGATACAGATGGAATTCAAAATCAATCACAGCAGGGCCCACAAGTTTCACGCTGTATTTTTCAGCCAACGGCACAACAGGACGAGCCAGCTCCAGATATTCTCTGTATTCCCATAATCCCCATTTTGTCCTGTTCCATGCATGTCCAACTTCAAAATATTCGCACCGGTCTTTCAAACAAGAGAAGACATCCTCAACAAAACGCAGCCACTCAGAGGGATTCCGTACATCGTTTCTGTTCTGCAGTAGAGCAACAACCGGAGTGATACCATTCTCAAGAAGAGAGGATATGAATTTCTTGTAATCCTCCAGCTTTTTTCTTTCCCATGAAGGGATTCGCACAAGAGTTTGATTTATGCCTAAATCATGAAAGCAGGAGATGATATCTTCCAACTTTTTCTCATCGGGAGAAACAGAGATGGCAAAAGGGTCTTTGACCTTCACAGGCGAGCAATACAATCCTCTCTTGTATTTCCTGTAAAGAGAAAGCGCAGAAACTGCTGCGCGGAGGTTCGAGGGAAAAAGCTTCAAATAGCTTTCAGCATACTTTATGTGGTGTTTGAAGCGTTCATTTTTTGGAATCACATTATGGGGCTGGTCTGCATAGGGATTCCAACGAAATTCAGAGTCCATGTTATTGAATCTTTAACTTTCGTGCGATTTGTTTTAGCCGCAACATTTTTTTCGTCTTTATATACATAGTATAAGTATTCTTATTTATTTTATACCATAACCACAAAAACTTTGGCGCCGGCTGAACTCCCCAATACTGCTCAAGGAAAAAACGTTGATAAGAGGAAGGCACTCCAAAGCGTATAAGGTTCTTCATGCGTGATAAAGGGGAAATTTTTTGTTTTATCTTGATGCGGTTAGTATCAACAAGATAAAAAACATATTCCCCTGTTTGGTTTTTTTTCACAAGAATATTTCCATCAGAAAGGTCGCGATGAAGAATGCCTTTTTCATGGCAGATGAAAAGGTTTGCGGCTAATGAACCCAAAAGCTCTTTTAACTCTTCATGAGGGAGCTGACAGAATAAAAGACGGATTTCTTTTACATTTCCTGTCCACACGGAAAGAAACAAGCTCTGGTCAAGCATCCGCCCTTTTCTTTTTTCAAGGTAGGCTGCAGGATGAGGAGTAGCAAGTTCCCTTCTGATCAATTCCATGCTTCCTCTCCATGCTTTCTTAGCTTTTGAAGGCAAAAAGAGGCTTTTCAATGCGTTAATTCCCTGAACCCGGAATTCTTTGATAACAATCTTTTCTGATTTGTTTTCGCCAACAGGTATCTGCACCGAAGCCACGCGGTTTCTACCTTCAAGTAAAATACGGCACGATGGTTCATTGAAAAGGGCCTGGCAATCTGAAATTGCCTTTAGAAACTCAGGACAATTGTATTTCGGATGGACTCGGCCTTTAAAAGGGGGAAGGATCAAAGGAAGACCAAATTCTTCTTTCAAAATCTCCTCTCTAACTAATTATAGTTTATACAGGTTATATAGTTTGTATAGTTTTGGCTGTTTACTCCTCCCTCCTCACTCCTTACTGTTTACTGTTCACTCCTCATCATTCTTGTCAAGATAGTCGAGAATGTCAAGAGAGTCTTGAGAGTCAAGAAAGTCGAGCCCTATTCTCGTCATTGCGAGCCCCGTCAGGGGCGTGGCAATCTCACTCCTCACTCCTCACTCCTCACTCCTCACCGTTCACTCTCATAAAAAAGGTGCTTGCTCCTAATCTTGACATCCCTGTCAAGTCATTTAATAATATAACCGTAGCTTCTATTATCTTGACGGAATTCTCAATTATCTATAAGATAACAAAACAGGAGAAAAAAAATGTCTATCGATCCGGAGCTTCTTGAAATTTTAGCATGCCCTTTTTGCAAGAATGAGATAAAACTCACTGCTGATGAAAAAGGCCTCAAATGCGTGAAATGTCACAGGGTCTATCCAATAAAAGACGACATCCCTGTAATGCTTATTGAAGAGGCAACAATTGAACCAGACCGAGAAACTAAAGATTAACCCTTCTACAATTGAAAAAATCCTTCTTGTCCGCTTAAGGCGCATCGGTGACGTCATCATGACAACACCGGCCATCACGGCATTAAGAGAATATTTCCCTGATGCCTGGATTTCTTATGTTGTAGAAGAGCCATATCGGGAACTCGTTGAAAATAACCCTCATTTGAATGAAATCATTGTAATTCCGCCAAATCAAACAGTAAAAAGTTCTTTGTGTTGCATCCGTCAATTACGAAAGACGCATTTTGATGTTGCTATTGACTTTCACGGAGGGCCAAGAGCATCTCTCATAACATTTCTCTCTGGAGCAAGATTAAAAATCGGCTACAAAATAAAACACAAGCCATTTATCTATGATATTAAACTTCCCCGGCGCCCTCAGAAGGGGAATTTTCACAGTGTTGAAAGTCATCTAAACCTGGTTAAGGCATTGGGCGTTCCTGCCAGCGCACCTCTTCCACTTTGCCTTCCTGATGCAAAAAAAGAAGAAATCCAAAAAATCTCAAGTTTCCTGTCTGAAAACGGCCTTAATGATTCTTCCTTCATTGTCATGCATATAGGTGCTGGAAACGCCTTTCGCCATTGGGGTACTGACAATATCGTCCGACTCATCAACCTTATCTCTAAAAACCAGAGAATAAAAATCATACTCGTCGGAACACAGGAAGATAAAAAATTTGAAGAAGCAATCATGCAACAAACTGAACAGCCACCTTTAAGCGCAGTCGGAAAACTGAACTTGCTGGAACTCAAGGAGCTTATTTCAAGGAGTTCTCTCTTTTTCGGCCCGGATAGCGGCCCCATGCATATCGCTGCTTCAACTTCTACTCCTATTGTCGCGTATTTTGGACCCACACTCCCAGCAAATTTCTCTCCCTGGAAGGCGAACGCCATTTTAATCGAAAAAAACTTGGACTGCCGCCCATGTAAACAAAGGCAGTGTATTCATAAAGATTTCAGGTGTTTAAGCCAAATCACACCTGAGGAGGTCTATAAAAAAGTGAAGG
>DAOUSP010000087.1 GCA_030627155.1 Candidatus Aminicenantota bacterium | reverse complement strand
GCTTTTTCTATGGTTTTAAATAGAGTTTCCATATCAGGCGCCTCAATTGTTGTTGCCATGGCTCCTGTTTTGTGCTTTAGTCCGGAATCTTCGATGGACTTCAAAACTTCTTTGACATATTTGCTAACAGAAACACCCTCGCTTGTTGGAAAGATTGCAAGTTCAGCAATAATCATTTTTTTCCCCTTTGAAATAATCCTATTTATTGAATGTTGATTTTAGTGTTTGCGGATTTTTTTTCTTGGAAATTTTGATGAGATCTTGAAGGGTGAGGTTTTCAAAATAATTTTTTAGCATTATGCTGGCTTCTTTCCAGACTTCCCGTACTGCACAAAATGAAGTCCGCGTGCAATACTCCTCATCATTTACACATTCCACAAGGCAGCATGCGCCTTCTAACGCATGGAGAATTTCACTTAATTTTATTTTTTCAGGAGACCGTGCTAATGTATATCCTCCTCCTGCTCCACGAATGCTTTTGACGAGATTGTTGATTTTTAAAGGGATTATGATTTGTTCCAAATAGCGTATGGAAATTTCTTCCTCATCAGAGATGTTTTTAAGGACAATGGCTTTATTTTCTTTGTTATAGTGAAGTCCAAGGTTTAGCATCAATCGTGTTCCGTACCGGCCTTTTGTAGACAATCTAATCATTGATTGTTCCTCTTATAGGACTATAGTAAATATGAATAAAATAATTAATAACAATTTTATGAAAAAATTCTAACATAAATTTATAGAAATTGTAAGGATTAATTATCTCAATTCTGGCCTAAAAATCCTGGTCAGCGGATATTATCTGCTGCTGCGTAATAAATAGATACCAATGTTATAGAACATCAGATTCCTTTAAGGAGTCAGCTCTTTTTGAGTTTTATGACTTTTCCTGGAAGTTTTCCTGTATACTTTCCTCCATCCAGGACCAAAACGCCGTTGATGAGAAGATAATTTACTCCTTCGCTGTACACCTGCGGATTGGAGATAGATGTTCTGGTTTTGATGTTATTAAGGTCAAAAATCACAATGTCGGCCTTGTATCCAGTTTTGATCCAGCCCCGGTCATCCCAGTTCATAATCCTGGCCGGAAGAGAAGTCTGTGCTCTTATGACATGAGGAACCGAGACTGTTTTCCTCTCCAGAGCATACTTTTTGATTTTGTGCAGAAACGTAGAAAATGATCGGATATGGGTCAGTCCAACTCCGTAAAAAGGTACAACCCCATCACTTCCCGTGCCGACATAGTCTTTTTTCATGATATACTCGATGTCATCTTCGCACATCTGGACGGGGATGCACTTGGCATCCATGAGCCCAAGATCGAAAGCCGCTTTCCCTATAGAAACACCCCTTATAGCTGCTACCTGCTCTAATGTTTTTCCCTGCCACTTTTTTTCATTGCAGATGGCAACGATGATGTTTTCTGCCCCAGCCCCATTTTCGATGTTAGTTTCAACCAGCTTATAGACCTTTTCCGCGAATTCTGGGTCTGCCATCTTCCTCAAGAGAAGCATCCTGGCCCTGGGGTTGGTTATCCCTCTGAAGTCGGAAATATTTATCAAATTCTGGCCCACCAGCTCCACCAACCGCTTTCTGGGTAAGTTTTTCAGAAACTGTTCATGGTGTTCATTGATTGGAATATATGGAGTAACTCTTTTGTAAAGATCAATGAGAGTGTCGTCCCGCAGGTAATCGAAGATCGAAAAAACATCATTGCTGCTCAGACGGTTCTGAAATTCCTCTCCCACCCAAACATTGGAGGGAAGCAGGCTTCTGTATGGATAACCGTTGGAGAAGCGGTAGGGATACTGATCAGCGGTGATAGTCAGCCCTTGTTCTCTTGCCTTTTCGATCAAGACACAAGCTTCCCTGACCAGTCCCCAGTTTTTCTTTCCCATGACTTTAAAATGGGAGATGTGCGCAGGGACTCCGGTGGTTTTGGATATCTCAATTGCCTCTTCCACCGATTCCAGGAGCTTGTCCCGTTCATCCCGGATGTGGGAGTGGTATATGCCCCCGTAGGGTTTTACAACCTTGACCAGTTCGATAACCTCATCTGTTTTGCTGTAAACACCCGGTCTGTAAACGAGGCCAGTGGAAATCCCATGAGCACCCTGGTCCATGGCCTCTTTGATCAGTTCTTTCATCTTTTCCAGCTCTTCCGGCAGAGGTGCCCTGTTTTCCATTCCCATTACGAGCTGCCGCACAGTTCCATGACCCACAAGAAGCGCAGCGTTGAGGCCTATGCTCTCATTTGTCCACCTTGTCATCTGGTCTTCCGCCTTTTCAAAGAACGGCCAGGCGCTCTGTCCGCACTGCCCAACAATAAGCGTTGTCACTCCTTGTTTGAGGTAGTTCAAGGCAGGCCTGTTTTCAGGGAAGTACATGCCCTCGTCGGCATGAGTATGCAGATCGATAAAGCCTGGACTGACATACAGGCCTTTGGCATTGATGATTCTCTTTGCATTTCCTTTGATTGATCGATCGATCTTGACAATAGTGTCCCCTTGAATAGCGACATCCGCCTTAAATGCATTGTGCTCAGAGCCATCGAAGATCTTAGCGTTCTTAATCAGGACATCAAACACTTCTTCCGTTGGTTTCTGTACTGCATCGACTGCAACAAAAAAAATAAAAAAGCCGCATAAAACACAGATGAGAGAGAGTTTTTGTCTACTTTTTGTAAGCATTTTTCCTCCTTAAATGTTCCTTTTTCAGGTTTCCATCCATATGTAACGCCAGCTAATACTTAGAGAGTGAAAATCCAAGCAGACCTTGGATACCAACTTATTCTGATAAGAAAAATGGATGACCTGTGATTTATCTTAAAGATCAAAACGTACCTTTATTAATTTATACTTTTTGAAGAAAATTATGGGATAATTTGTTCCGCATTGTCAATAGATTATTCTACTGGATTCTTTTCCATTGAACTTGATTGTGATCTTTCCATTAAAATGCTCTCTGACCTCTACCTTCCGCCTTCATATGGCAATCGTTGCCTTATCGATTAAAAACCTCCGTCCCTTCCATTTGAGCACCTTCTCCTTTTAACAGCTCATCAAGCGAAGGTTCCCTGACTACACATGCAATCCGATCTTCACGTGAATTTCAGTTAACAGCAGTTTTAGATTGTCTTGACACGCTGCTTGAGAGATAATAATCTATCGAAAAGGTTGAGAAGAGAGGACACTTTATGTTATTAATTTTTTTACACATTAAATACAATAAATCCAATTAAAGGGGACTTAGATGGCAAGAGAAATTTTATTAGGAGATGAGGCCGTAGCCCTTGGGGCGATTCATGCAGGCCTTTCAGCAGGATATTCTTATCCAGGAACGCCAGCTTCAGAAATCATGGAGTATATGATTAGGGCCTTAAATAAGGAATCAGGATTTAAAGCTACCTGGTGTGTTAACGAAAAGGTTGCTTATGAAGAAGCTCTTGGGGTCTCATTTGCAGGGAAAAGAACGCTTGTATCCATGAAACACGTGGGATTGAATGTGGCAGCAGATCCTTTTATGAATTCTGCAATTACACGCATTAATGGAGGACTCGTAGTAGTTGTAGCTGATGACCCAGGAATGCACAGTTCTCAAAACGAGCAGGACAGCCGCTATTATGCTCATTTTGCACACGTTTTTTGTTTCGAACCTTCCAATCACCAAGAGGCATATGATATGACCCGTAGTGCATTTGATGTTTCCGAGAGATTCAATATTCCTGTTATGGTCCGCATGGTAACACGGCTTTCTCACAGCCGCTCGCGAATAGAAACACGAGAAATAAAAAAAGAAAATCCTATCTGCTATGGCCAAGGCCAGGATTGGACTCTCCTTCCTATGAATGCGCGCCGTCGATTCGCGCATCTTGTGAGTGTACAACCCGAGCTTATAGCACTCTCGAATAAGTCGCCATTTAATTTGCTCGACCTTAAAGATCATGATAAGTCCTTGGGGATTATAGCTTCAGGCATTGGGTATAATTATGTTATGGAAAATTACTCAAACCAAGAAAACTGTCCCTCATTGCTAAAGGTTTCAACTTATCCTCTACCTGAGGCCTTGATTGCAAAGCTTGTGAATCATGTTGAGACTGTTCTGGTTGTTGAAGAAGGTTATCCATTGATTGAGCAAACCATAAAAGGACTTTTTGGAATCCCTGAAAAGAAACTTCATGGAAAGTTAACAGGCCATCTACCCCGTACAGGCGAGCTTTCGCCAGATTCAGTGCGTGAAGCATTAGGAATGAACCCCCGTGAGCATTTGAGAATCGATTCTTCTATTCTGGCATCAAGGCCGCCACAGCTTTGCCAGGGATGCCCTCATGGAGATACATTCAATGCTCTAAATCAAACTTTAGAGTCATATCCTAAAGCGAGTGTGTTTAGTGACATTGGTTGTTATACACTTGGAGCACTGCCTCCATACAAAGCAGTTGATTCATGTGTGTGCATGGGAGCGAGTGTGAGCATGGCAAAAGGCGGTGCAGAAGTGGGTGTTTTTCCATCTGTTGCAGTGATTGGGGATTCAACTTTTGCTCATTCTGGTATTACTCCTCTTTTAGATGCTATGGCTTCAAACATCAATATGACTGTTGTCATCGTGGATAATGCTGCAGTGGCTATGACAGGAGGTCAGCCTACCTTTGCTACAGGGGAAAAGTTGGTTAAAATAATAAAAGGAGTGGGAGCCCCTGAAGAGCATATCAGGGTGATTGTTCCGCTTCCTAAAAATTTGGAAAAAAATATTCAGGTGATAAGAGAAGAAATCGAGCATAACGGACTTTCTGTTATCATTTCTTTGCGTGAGTGTATCCAGGAAACAAAGAAAAAGAATAAAAAAGGAGCCAAGTGAGATGAAGCAAGATATCATTTTAGCAGGAGTTGGAGGTCAGGGGATTCTTTCTATTGCTTTTGTAATAGATAATGCGGCCCTTAAAGATGGGCTTAACTTCAAGCAAGCAGAGGTGCATGGAATGGCACAACGCGGTGGAGCTGTACAGTCCCATCTTCGTCTGTCAAAAAGCCATATATTCAGTGACCTCATCCCAAAAGGAGAAGCAGACTTAATAATTAGTGTTGAGCCCCTTGAATCCCTTCGTTATGTTGAATATCTTAATCCTGATGGCTGCATTGTGACCAGCACCAACCCATTTTGTAATATTCCTGACTATCCCCCGATTGAAGATGTCCTGATGG
This sequence comes from Candidatus Aminicenantota bacterium, assembly GCA_030627155.1. Taxonomy (GTDB): domain Bacteria; phylum Acidobacteriota; class Aminicenantia; order Aminicenantales; family Aminicenantaceae; genus Kmv29. Next base: position 589 of record DAOUSP010000087.1, on the reverse strand, counting down.
AAATCAGGTCTGTGAAAAAGGCGGTTCTAATTGATTCTGAAAAAATAGCGAAAAAAGCAGGCTCTTCGCGTGCACAGAACATGGTAATACTTGGAGCTGCTTCGAAATATCTTATGGTTGGTGAAGAAGCTCTCATGGAATTCATCAAGGTTCTATTCAGGACAAGGGGCGAAAATATTGTCAATATGAATTTAAGGGCCTTTCAAGTTGGGAAAGAAGCTGCCTCTTAAGACTCCTTTTAATAGAAAATGAACAAGCAATTCGACAGAATAAATCAAATTTTTGAAAACGCAGAAAAAGATAACCGCACCTTTCTGCTGGAACATGAAGTATATCAAATGCTGGAAGCCATGGACATTCCTGTTCCAAGGTTTCGCTTTTTGAAGAGGGGAGAGGCCATTGAAGCAAAAGACCTGGATATGTTCCCTTCAGATACTCTGGTGTTGAAAATTGTATCCCCTCATATTGTTCATAAGTCAGATGTAGGGGGTATCAGGTTTGTCCCTAAAGACCTTCATAAGGTCAACGAGACCTGTAGGAAAATGGAAAAGGAAGTCCCTGATATTTATATGGATTGGATAAAGGCCAG
>DAOUSP010000173.1 GCA_030627155.1 Candidatus Aminicenantota bacterium | reverse complement strand
GACCTCCATTCTGCAGAAATTGCTCAAGGATATGACGCCCAGCTTATGAAGGGAATAGAAGTTTTAATGAAAAAGATTAAGGAAGACCCAAGACCCTGGCCAAAGCACGAACCATTCCCTAAGGATAAAAAATGAATGGCTTTTAGTTAAGATTCTCTGACATAAAAGTCATTACCTTTAATTCTTTTTCTAAATGTGTTAAAATTTTTTTAACTAAATATTCAAGGAGAGAAAATGTCAGGGCATTCAAAATGGCATTCTATTAAGTATAAAAAAGCAGCTCAGGATGCCAAGAAAGGAAAAATCTTTACAAAGATTATCCGGGAACTATCTGTAGCTGCACGAACAGGCGGAGACGACCCTGATGCCAACCCGCGGCTGAGAAAAGCTATTTCAGAAGCAAAAGCAGTCAACATGCCTGCTGACAACATCAAAAGAGCTATCATGAAAGGAACAGGACAGCTTGAAGGCACAACCTATGAAGAAGTAGCATATGAAGGATATGGTCCGGGTGGAGTCGCCATATATGTGGAGGCCTTAACAGATAACAAAAACAGAACCGTTTCAGAACTTCGGCACATTTTTTCAAGAAATGGCGGGAACATTGGGGAATCTGGATGTGTAGCATGGATGTTTAAGAGGAAAGGGTATATTGTAGTGGAAAAATCAAAGGCACCTGAAGAGAAACTCTTCGAAGTCATTTTGGAAGCAGGAGCTGAAGATCTCAAGGAAGACGGAGATAATTTTGAAATTTTCACACCTACAGAAGAATATGAAGCTGTCGTTGAATCTTTAAAGAAAAACAACATCGAGACATCTGTTTCAAACCTTGGCTATGTACCCCAGAATTATGTGAAACTCGAAGGCAAACAAGCACAACAGCTTCTCAGACTCATGGAAGAACTTGAAGATCATGATGATGTGCAGAATGTCTGGGCCAATTTTGATATTGACGAAGAGGAAATCGCCAAGTACTCTGGCCAATAAATAAATTCATGAGGGTTCTCGGTATCGATCCAAGCGTTAAATCCACAGGATTTGGCATCATTGATTGCATTGACAATAATTACACGGTTATAAGCTACGGCACAATCAGACCATCAATCCGTCAGCCGTTTCACTATAAAATAAACACCATAAAGAACCGTATGGAAGAACTGATTCAAAAATATGAGCCAGAAGAAGTAGCCATAGAAAATCCATTCTATGCTCATAACATAAAGACAGCAATCACCCTGGGACAGGTAAGGGGAGCTATCTTGGTTGCCATCGCTTCCAAAGACTGTCCTTTATACGAATATTCTCCACTTGAAATCAAAAAAGCCGTAACTGGATATGGTCAGGCAGACAAAAATCAGGTGAAAACAATGGTCAAAGTTCTTCTTAACATACAGGATGACTCATTAGATACAGATGCCTCAGATGCATTGGCAACCGCCTTCTGTCATTTAAACACACGGCTCTTTAATCAAAAAATAAATGAATCTGAATCTCATATAAAAGATAAAAAATGATTGCTTTTCTTAAAGGAAATATAATCCAAAAAACCTCAAATAAGGTCATTCTGGACGTTGGAGGCGTCGGGTACTGCGCATTCATTCCACTCTCCACTTATTTAAAGCTTGGAGAGACAAACAGCCCGGCAGAACTTTACATTTACATGCATGTTACAGACAATACATTAGCTCTTTACGGATTCCATTCACAAGAAGAAAAAGAACTTTTTATAAAACTTATTGGTATTTCCGGCATCGGACCAAGAATCGCCTTGAATGTTCTCTCAGGAATCGAAACAGGGGATCTTAAGGAAGCTATTCAAAACAGTGATGTAGCACGGATTTCTTTAATCCCTGGCATAGGCAAAAAGACAGCAATACGAATCGCTCTTGAACTCCAAGAAAAACTGGAAAAGAAAGAAGAAATCCTTGCTGCACCAGGCTACAAGGAAAGGGAAGATTTGATATCCGCTTTGATGAATCTTGGCTTCAAACGTAAAGAAGTGGAAAAAATCGTTGATGATACAATAAAGACTTATACAATAAAGGCAGGGTTTGACCACCTTATAAAAGAAAGCTTGAAAAGATTGGCGAAGATGTAATAAAAGGAGCATGATAAGGTAAACAAAGAAAGGATATAACAATGGAAGACATTCTCAGCCCTGTCCGCTCAAAAGAAGACCTTATATTCGAAGACAGTCTCCGCCCCAGAAGCTTCGAAGAATTCATCGGCCAAGAAACCATAAAGAATAATCTCAAAATATTCATAGAGGCTGCTTCCAAACGGAATGAACATCTTGACCATGTACTCCTGTATGGACCTCCAGGTCTTGGAAAAACCAGCCTTGCTTATCTTATCGCAAAAGAAATGGGCGTCGGTATCAAGCCTACATCTGGGCCAGTCATCGAAAGGACAGCCGACCTTTCTGCCATTCTATCCAACCTCCAGAATAAGGAAACCCTTTTCATCGATGAAATCCATCGCCTTCATCCGGCCGTAGAAGAAATCCTTTATTCAGCCATGGAAGATTTCAGTCTGGATATTGTTATCGGACAGGGCCCTGCTGCAAGAAGCCATAAACTTCAATTGAAAAAATTCACTTTAATAGGCGCTACAACAAGGGCAGGACGAATCACGGCTCCTCTGAGAGGGCGATTCGGAATCATTAACCGAATTGACTATTATGGAGAAGAAGACCTTGCTAAAATCATCAAACGGTCTGCATCAATCTTAAATGTAAATATCGATGACCAAGGTGCCTATCAAATCGCTCTTCGCTCACGGGGAACACCCAGAGTAGCAAACAGGTTATTAAGGAGAGTACGAGACTACGTGGATGTGAAGGCAAAAGGCAAGATTACAGAAAAAGAAGCCAAGAGCGCCTTGGATATGATGGAAGTCGATTCTTTGGGGTTAGACGAAGTCGACAGGAAAATTCTTCTCTCAATTATCGAAAATTTCAGTGGGGGCCCAGTCGGAATCAGCACTATTGCCGCAGCCATAGATGAAGAAAAAGACACTATCGAATCTATTTATGAACCGTTTCTCATGCGCATTGGATTCTTGGAACGGACAATCCGAGGAAGGAGAGTAACCCCCAAGGCATATGAACATTTAGGATTTAATCCATTTTCATCGCCCCAAGGAAAATTATTTAAAAAATAAACATTATACTCAAATCTTAAAAATCCAGGTTTAGAAATGCTTGTATCAGATTTCGATTTCGATCTTCCCCAGAAACTAATCGCCCAGTCTCCCCTTGAGAAAAGAGACCAATCAAAAATGATGGTCCTTGACCGTAAAAGTGGCTCGATCCGGCATACACGATTCAAAGAATTTCCAGAATACCTTAACAGAAAAGATGTGCTTGTGTTGAATAACACAAGAGTCATTCCGGCACGTGTGTGGGGGAAAAAAGAAGGCAGGATTATCGAATTTCTTTTCCTTCGCGAGTGTCAGGAGAATACATGGGAGGTCCTCTGCCGTCCTGCAAAGAGCGTCAGGTCTGGAGATTTCATCTGTTTTTCAGATGACTTTAAAGGAAATGTTGTTGATTCAGGCCCTGAAGGAAAAAGAGTCATGCAGTTTTCCTGTGATGTTCTTTCTGAACTCAAAAAAATCGGTCATGCTCCGCTACCT
>DAOUSP010000059.1 GCA_030627155.1 Candidatus Aminicenantota bacterium | reverse complement strand
CCACCAGGATATTGCCGCAGGTCTGGATATTTCTGCTTTTCAAGCAAAGCTTGTGCAAAAGGTCTGTATGGTTGTGACATCAATACAACAAAAGAACCTGCAGGGTAAGTTTTGCCACCAGCAGTAAAATCTTCTTTTGCTTGATGGATTTCCACACCACCAAATTGAAGTATATCCAACATCCGGAGGGCTGTAATTAGGTCTCTTTGGTCTTTAGGAATAACGAATGCAAAAGGATCTCTCTCTTTTCGAATTTCAATATAGTCTTTGCATATCTTATAGAAGTTGAAAAGCAGGTCTTCCTTATGAAGAGAGGCAGTGTGGACTAAACTCATCGAAAGCGTCAGTTCGTAATCCACGAGGTCTCTGAGTCTCCACCAACCGCCAAGCCATGGGTCAGGAAATTGGACCCGTTTTTCAATATATGAATCAGAAATCTCTGTGGGGTCGATGTAAACTGGAGTAGCGATTTTGACAGATGCCATCTCGCTCAGAAGACCGATTGTATTATGAAACCAGGAAGTATCATCGCATGCTCCGATCCACCATGCGGTGAAGCTTCTTCCGTGCACAACGCCGCTGAATCCATTTTTTTGGAGGTCATAAGCCATGTTTGTGCCGAAAAGAGCTACTCCACGCCAGAGAAGAGGATGGACATTTGAAATGGGAGGGTCCATGAAAGGAGGTAGGAATAGCCGGGCACCTGTGGAGCCCATTTGATGTTCATCGATGTGAACTTGTGGAATCCAATCATGGTAAAGGACTTTTGTGACAGCTTTTGTCTCTGAAAGATTGAACATGTACCAATCGCGGTTATTGTCATGGCCAGCGTAATGGTGGTAGAGCCAGGGCATGCTGCCTCCTTCATATTTGGTGCCTACATATTTTCTGTACCAATCAGTAACCATCTGCTGCCCATCTGGATTGATGGTTGGGGATAAAAGGACAATGACATCTTTCAGGACTTTCTCAGCATCGAAAGGAGTTTGTCCAGTTATGAGTTTATAAGCGAATTCCATTGCCATCTGGGAGGATGCTATTTCTGTCGCGTGTATATTGCATGTAATAAGGACAATGGCTTTTCCTTCTTGAGAAAGATTTCTGGCTTCCTCAGGTGACAATCCGCGTGCATCTCGAAGCCGTTTTGTAATCATCTTGTATTTATCCAGATTGGCCAGGTTTTCCTCAGATGTGATGACAGCCATGATAATTGGTTTGTTCAAAGTCGTTTTCCCGATAGTGAGCACTTTGATCTTCGGGGATTCTTGATCGAGCTTCTGGAAATATGCCTGGATTTGATTGTAATCGGCAAGCTTGCGGTCAGCTCCTACTTTATGACCTAAAAAATCTTCTGGGGGTGTTTGGGCTATCAGAATAAATGGTAAAAAAATTAAAGATAATGACAAAAAGGAAATGATTTTTTTCTTCATGTTCATGATATTCATGAAACCCTCCACTCAAATATTTATTTTTTAAGATTCATATCTATCACTTGTCCTCAAGAGTGTCAAGAGAAACATGTTACCTACTTTATTTAATCCTAAATTATTCGTTAAATCTTTTTTTTGCTTCCAAAAGAATGGTTTCTGTAGCTGTTGCTCCAACTCGTGTGACTCCAATTTCTTTAACTCTTAGAACATCCTCAAGAGTTCGCAGACCTCCTGCTGCCTTTACCTCTACTTCTGATGAACTATATTTTCTCATCAATTTCAGGTCATGGTCAGTGGCTCCTTTATAAAAATATTTATTATCTTCACCTTTCACAAAGCCATAACCTGTTGATGTCTTTACAAAGGCAACCTTTAATTTGCTGCAAATCTCACAGAGTTTAATTTTGTATTTATCCTCTGGCAAAAAATCATTCTCAAAAATAACTTTAATTATGGCATTATATTTTTTGGCAACATCATCAACAGCTTTAATTTCTTCTTCGATATAATTCCAATCCTCACTTAATACTTTTCCAATATTTACAACCATGTCCAACTCGACAGCGCCGTCTTTGCATGCCGACTCAGCTTCATAGACTTTTACTTCAATCTTGTTGTTTCCATGAGGAAATCCAATTACTGTTCCAACAAGAACATCTGACCCTTTGAGTATACCTGCTGCTAATTTGATAGCATAAGGCTTGATGCAAACCGAAGCCACATTATATTTCTTAGCGAGTTCACAGCCTTCTCTCAATTCTTCATCTGTGAGTGTGGGATGAAGAAGCGAATGGTCAATCATTTTTGCAATTTCTAATACCTTTTTCATTTTTTTACATCCTTTCGTTTTAATAAATCTTTTAATCTGTAAGTATTATAACAGTATTCTTTATTCAGATTAAAATAATTATAGGGCAGATTTTTATTGATTCGATTCTTTTATTTGATATTTAATTTTTTCTTTGCTACAAGATTAGGAAAGAAAGAAAAAAATTCTTAGAAGAATAGAATAAATAAAAATTATTCAAAAGGAAAGGAAATAAACATGGTAAAAACATTCAGTCTTTTCAGGCTTATCTTAGTCTTATCTATCGGATTATTTTTTCTATCCATTATAATGGCGGTTCAGGGTTCTTCCACTGAAGTATCCCGTCACAATTTGATGCCGGTTCCCGCAAAAATATCCTTTGAGCAAGGCAAATTGCCAGTGAATTCAGAATTCCGCGTAGTTTTGACCGGATACCAAGAGCCGCGATTGAAAAGAGCCGCACGCCGATTGATCCAGCATTTGAGTACCCAAACCGGTATTCATTTGCTCTCTAAAATTGAAAAAGATGCTTCTAAAGCTATTTTTGAGATTAATTGTCAAGGTCCAGGCGAAAAGATACAATCAATAAAGGAAGATGAATCATACACTATCGAGGTTAATTCTTCTCGTGCCTATTTAAGTGCTACCACACCAGTGGGAGTGTTACGCGGAATTGAGACATTCTTGCAACTTGTAACACTTGATTCAGAAGGATTTCATATTCCTGCGGTAAAAATCCAGGATAAACCTCGTTTTCCATGGAGAGGATTACTCATAGATGTATGTCGCCACTGGATGCCAGCAGAGGTTATAAAACGCAATTTGGATGGCATGGCCATGTACAAATTGAACGTTCTGCATTGGCATTTGTCAGATGATCAAGGATTTCGGGTTGAATGCAAAAGTTTCCCAAAGCTTCATGATATGGGCTCTGACGGAAACTATTTCACCCAAGATCAGGTGCGAGAGATTTTGGACTATGCCCGGGATCTGGGAATTCGGGTTGTCCCCGAATTTGACATGCCCGGTCACACAACTTCCTGGTTAGTTGGTTATCCAGAGTTAGCCAGTGCTCCTGGTCCATATCAGATCCAGCGTTTCTGGGGGGTTTTCGATCCTTGTATGGATCCTACTCGAGAGAAAGTATATACTTTTCTCGATACTTTCTTGGAAGAGATGGCTAGACTTTTTCCCGACGAGTACTTTCACATTGGCGGTGACGAGGTCGACGGTAAACATTGGAACAGAAATCCAGATATTGTAGCCTTCAAGCGCGAACATGGCATGGAGGATGATCATGACTTGCAAGCCTATTTCAACAAAAGGATTCAGGCCATTCTGAGCAACCATGGGAAAAAGATGGTGGGATGGGACGAAATCTTCCATCCCGATCTTCCTAAGGACATCGTAGTGCAAAGCTGGCGAGGACAGGACTCTCTGGCTAAAGCCGCAGCGGAAGGATACAGTGGGATTCTTTCCCACGGTTACTATTTGGATCACGTTCTGTCCGCTTCTCATCACTACCAGGTCGATCCCTTGGATAAAGATGCAGCAAAGTTGAACGCTGAGCAAAAAGCACGGATTTTGGGTGGCGAGGCCTGTATGTGGGCTGAATTTGTCACTCCTGAAACCATTGATTCCCGCATATGGCCGAGAGCTGTTGCTATTGCCGAAAGGTTGTGGTCTCCACAAAACGTAAAATGTATTAAAGACATGTATCGCCGTCTCGAAAAGGCGAACCGAAATTTAGAATGGCTAGGCATTACACATCGGTCCAACTATCTTAAAATGTTGGAGCGTTTGGTTGGCAATCATCCTATTGATTCCATAAAAGTCCTTGCAGATATTGTGGAGCCTGTCAAGTACTACACGCGTCCTAATACTCATGAATATACCCAGATGACACCTCTGAATCGGCTCGTCGATGCTGTTCGACCTGAAAGCAACAAAGCCCGGCAATTCAGGAATATGGTCGATGAAATGCTGGCTGATGCACCCAATTACATGGTCAACAAAGAGATAATCAGAGAGTGGTTAACCGAGTGGCGCGACAACAATTCCATACTGAGGCCTATACTTGAAGAATCTTTTCTCCTAAAGGAAGTTATTCCAATCTCTAAGGATGTAGCTGAATTGGCTGAAGCAGGGCTGCAAGCTTTAGATTATCTTGAGAATAACAAGCGGCCACCTCAATCTTGGCTAAATGGTATTTATTCCCTTTTGGATCGCCCTGAAAAGCCTGAATATGAGCTGGAAATCATGATTGTTCCTGCGATCCGTAAATTAATAGAGGCTTCTCTTTCTATTTTAGTCAGCGATAATTTTGAGGATAGCGATGCTCATGGCTGGGGAGCCGAATATCCCTGAACACTGGCAGGTGGCTGCACAAGCATCGCTGGAATTGGGGGAGTCGGAGTCGAGAATGAGTAAAGGCTGGAAGTCAAGGAATTTCCTGGGATTGATATTGGTTTTCAGTTTTATGGTAGGGAAGTGCGCCACGGTTCATAGATATCCTGTGAAAAAGAATTTATCAAAAATCGTGATGGGATATTACTTTTACTTGGAAAAAGAGAAATTCAATCATAACAAAATACAATACAGATATTTAACCCACATAGCCTATGCTTTTACCAAGCCAGACTCTGAAGGCAATCTAATCGTCGGAGAAGATTATATCTACCCTGAATTAATTGAAACCGCCCATAAAAATAAAGTCAAAGTCATCATGAGCATAGGAGGATGGGGAAATTCCGAAGGGTTTCCTGGAATGACATCTACTTCGGCAAATAGAAAGAGGTTTATCAATCAGGTCCTCGAATTCTGCAAAAAAAATAATTATGATGGCGTTGATATAGACTGGGAATACGTTTCCAATCCTGTTGAGCAGCAGAATTATGTTTATTTCATTAAAGAGCTCTCTGCCATTTTGAAAGAGCAGAATCCTCCTCTCCTTTTGACTATGGCAGCTCCAGCAGGTGAGACATGGGCGAGATGGATCAATTTCGAAAAGCTGATTGATTATTTTGATTATATTAGCTGTATGACTTACGACTTTCATGGTGCGTGGAGTGATCATTCGGGGCATAACTCTCCTCTTTACACTTGTAACGATGATCCTTGCGGTTCTACTAATGATAGCTGTTCATATTTCCTTAGTCGTCAAGTTCCCAAAGAAAAATTATTATTAGGAATTCCGTTTTATGGACGCTCCTTCGATTGTAGTAACTTATACCAGAAGTTTCAGAAGAGCAGTTATTATAGCTACGTTGAGATTCTGAATTTTATAAACTCAGGCTGGTCGTATATATGGGATGATTGTGCTAAAGTTCCATACATCCAAAATCCAGACAAGACAGAAATTCTATGTTTCGACGATGCTCGATCAATAGCACTTAAATGTAAATGCATAAAGGAAAAACAGGTTGCCGGCGCTATTATTTGGGAATTAAGCCAGGATTATTATCAAGATTCATCTGTGTTATTAGAGGTAATAGGGAAAGAATTTAGGAAAAGATCTCTTCAACGGAGATAATAGTTTTGAGTTAATTCTTTTCTATTTTGATTTCGTTTTTTTAATTGCTATAATCTCGTGTGCAGGAAAAGGAATGAAAAAAGAATATAAAGAAAAAAATAACTCATGGCATATTTGAAAACGATAGGGATCTGTGGGATCGTTTTGTTCCTATTAACAATAGCAGTTTATTCAGATATCGATAGGATTTTATTCCAAGACAAAGAATATTTTGTTTTTGGAATCAACCTTCCTTCTTTTTGGTCTTTCAAACTGGATGGGCCTTGTCTTATCGGGGAATATGGACAGAAAACCAATGTCTGGGATGATAGTCTACAAAATACAGCAGATACGCTGCTTATGAATAATGCATGGAGTAAAGGTTTTGGATCCACATAGATTTATTAGGAGAAAAAAGCCAAAAGATTGGAAAAAAAAAGAGGAAAAATAAATCATAATGGAGAAAAAATATGATTAATATTTTCAAAAATAAACACTTAGGTATCCCTCTATTTTTAGAGATTTTTATTTTTTTAGGCATATCGTTAACCTATGGTATTTCGCCTGAAAAGAACAGAGGCCATTTTCCAGTTTCTGTTTGGTATGCTGGTGGCAAAGCAAGGGCACCTATGCTTGAAGAAGTTACCCCAGAGAAAGTCAAATCATGGAAAAAGGACTTGGAGCAGATTAAAAGCTTAGGTTTCAACACTGTTCGCTGTTGGATTGAATGGACCGCTAACGAGCCAGAGGAGGGAAAGTACGATTTTAGTGCTCTTGAGTCCTTAGTGGATTTAGCGGGTGAGGTCGGTTTAAAGGTTATCATTCAAGTCTACATTGATTCTGCTCCGGATTGGGTCGGGCTTAAATACCCAGATGCGAAATTTGTCGCCAGCAATGGGCTGGCTGTGGAATCGCAGGCCTCACCTGGTTTTTGTTTTGATCATCTCGGGGTACGTGAGAAAATTTTAAAATTTTTTTCTGAAGCTGCAAAAGTAGTGAAGGATAAACCAGCTTTTTATGGATGGGATTTGAGGAGTGAGCCCCATATCATCAACTGGGCTGAGGTTTATCATTTGGGAAATGCTGAGTATCTGCAGTTTTGTTACTGCCATTCTACTATGTCCCGATTTCGAGAATGGCTTAAGAAAAAATATCATACTCTGAACAATTTAAATAAAGCCTGGTACCGCACCTTTCAAGAGTGGAAAGAGGTGGAGCCGCCGCGATTCGGAACGATTCTTACCTATACGGATTATATTGACTGGAATAATTTTATTTCTGATAAATTAGCCGAAGATTTGACATTAAAAGCTGAAGCAGTAAGAGCTGTAATTCCTGAAAGCGTTATAACCAGCCAT
>DAOUSP010000136.1 GCA_030627155.1 Candidatus Aminicenantota bacterium | reverse complement strand
GCATTTGCGGTGGACGACCACAGCTGCATACCCTGTGCCTCGCATCTGCAGCAACCTCGACTCGTGAATAATCCAGGTTAACTGTCACGGAAATAGAGATGCTTACATATTGGAAGTAAAACTTTAAAAAAAAACCTACATATTTTATAATAGAAACAGAAAATATTAATAAACTCAAACGCATTTTTAGGAGAAAATAAAATGGCAAAGAAGCTTTATCGCGCAAAGGAACAAAAGATTATAGGCGGAGTATGTGCAGGGCTTGGAAATTACTTAGATGTTGATATTTCACTTGTCAGGCTTATTTTTGTTGGCTTGGGATTGCTTACAGCTTTATTCCCGATGGTGATTTTTTACATCATTGCCTGGATAATCATTCCTTTAGAAGAACTGCCAGAAAAGAGCAAATAGGGAATTATTATTTTGTTCGGCTCTTATCCAAATTGTGTGGACAAGACATATCTTGAGGATTAAAAAAATATTCTGGGATTGATGAAACGACCTTTAAAGATTGACTTATCTCCTTTTATCCGTTATTTTTAAGCTGTTTTTATATTGTATATTTTTGTTTGTCATATAAAAAAAGCGCATCAGAGTGGAAAAAATGCCTGAGAAGGGAGATATCACTTTCAAGCATATTGCTGTGGAAGGTGTGATAAAATCCGGAAAAACGAAGCTGGCCAGTATCTTGGCCCAAAATATTGGTGGGCGTATTATTTTTGACAGGACTGAGAATCCATATATTAAGGATTTTTATAATGAAAAGGAAGGTGCTGCTTTTCTGGCGCAACTTGTTTTTCTTGTAAACAGGTATCATCAACAGGCGGCCTTATTGCAGAGGGGTTTATTTGAGGAACGTGTCATCTGTGACTATTTGTTTGAAAAAGATAAAATCTATGCATATCAGACACTCACTGATGATGAACTAATCGTATACGAGAAAATTTTCAGCGTCTTTTCAGAAAGGATCGTAAAGCCTGATTTAGTTATTTATATACAGATTTCGCTTCCAACGCTGTTAAAAAGGATTGCAAAAGAAGGAAATGATTTGGAAAAAAACATTTCCGAAAAATATCTTGAAGATCTCCTTGAAGCATTCGACTATTTTTTCTTTAACTACCAGGCAGCACCGCTTCTTGTTGTGAAGGCCGATGATTTAGATTTTACCAGGAAAGAAAACATCGAGGACCTTATTGATAAAATTAAACAAATGAAGAAAAGCACTCTATATTATGTGCCTTTGAGTGAATCAGATAAAGATCCAGAGAAAGGTAAGTGATAATTATATCGATATTTCACAAAAGGCTCTTTATAGATTAGAATATTAGACTTTACTTCAATCCCGATATTTTATTTAAGGCGGGATGGGGAGAAAGGATTTAACATGCCAAACGAAAAAATCCAAAAAGTGACAATCTCTCAACTTAAATTAAAAAAAGAGAAAGGAGAGAAAATCACGGCTCTAACTGCCTATGATTTTCCCACTGCAAAAATTCTGGATGAGGCAGGCATCGATATTATTCTGGTTGGGGATTCTTTAGGAATGGTAGTTTTAGGGTATGAAACAACAATCCCTGTGACCATGGAGGAAATGCTTCATCATACAAAGGCGGTAGTGAGGGGTGTCAAAAGAGCTCTGGTTATAGCAGATATGCCGTATTTATCTTTCCATTTGTCCCAGGAGGAATCAATCTTTAATGCAGCTCGATTTCTAAAGGAGGCAGGAGCAGGGGCTGTTAAAATTGAAGGTGCATCAAAAAAAAGGCTTGCGCTAATAGAAGCTCTTGTAGATGCAGAGATTCCTGTGATGGGCCATGTTGGGCTAACGCCTCAATCGATCTGTCATCTGGGACAATTCAAGGTTATTGGGAAGCATATTGAAGAGGCAAAAAAAATCGTGAATGATGCTCTTAATATTGAAAAAGCAGGAGCATTTTCAGTTGTATTGGAATCAATCCCGCTTGAGCTTGCCCGTACAATTACCGAAAAACTTGCTATCCCGACTATTGGCATTGGAGCAGGGCCGTTTTGTGACGGCCAGATTCTTGTGTTTCATGACTTGGCAGGATTTTCTAATGGATATTTGCCAAAATTTGTTAAGAAATATGCCGACCTCCATAAATCATTGAATAAAGCTGTTGAAAACTATATGGAAGATGTAAAAAGCGGAAGGTTTCCTGATGATTCCCATTCTTACCATCTCAAATCAAAAATATCCCTGGATGAATTAGGTTTAAAAAAGGTGAAAAGATAACGAACGATGGAACAGTTGACAAAAATAAGCGAAATTAAAAAAGCTCTCGAAAAAGTTAGAAGACAAGGGAAAACAATGGGTTTTGTCCCGACTATGGGTTATCTACATGAAGGGCATTTGAGTCTAGTGAGGGAGTCCTTGAAAAAAGCGGATTACACGGTTGTAAGCATATTCGTGAATCCCACACAGTTTGGCCCTGAGGAAGATTTTAACAGATATCCAAGAGATTTAACTCATGATGCACAAATTTTAGATACAGAAGGAGTGGATATTTTATTTATTCCAGACACGCAAGAGATGTATCCAGAAGGGTACAAGACATTTGTAGAAGTTAAGGATTTGCAAAATCTGTTATGTGGAAAATCAAGGCCAGGCCATTTCAGAGGTGTTTGTACAGTTGTCTTGAAGCTTTTTAATATCATTCAGCCAAATGTGTCTTTTTTTGGGCAAAAAGATGCTCAGCAGGCAGTAATCATAAAAAAAATGGTCCACGACTTAAATTTAGACATCAGTATTGAGGTTTTACCGATTATCCGCGAACACGATGGGCTTGCTCTGAGTTCTCGTAATTCGTATTTGAACCCAGAACAAAGAAAAGCTGCTCTTGTTTTATACAAAAGTCTAAAAGAAGCAGAGAAAATGATTGTAGAAGAGGAGAGGAGTGCTGGCAATATTATTGAGAGAATGTGCAAAATTATAAATTCCGAGCCAAGAGCCCGCATAGATTACGTGGAAATCGTGGATTTAGAGAACCTAAATCCTGTAATAGAGATAAAAAATGAAGTCTTGATTGCATTGGCCGTTTTTATAGGCAATGTCAGACTAATAGATAACATCATCGTTAATATAAAGGAGTGACAAATGAAAAGAGTAATGTTGAAGTCAAAAATCCATAGAGCTACTGTTACTGGTACGAATAAGAACTATGAAGGGAGTCTTTCTCTGGATGAAAATCTGATGGAAGCAGCAGAGATGGTTGCTTTTGAACAGGTGCATGTTTATAACATAACAAATGGGGAAAGATTTGTGACTTACCTGATAAAGGCAAGAAAAGGTTCTGGTGAAGTAGAGGTGAATGGAGCTGCAGCCCATAAGGCAGCAAAAGGAGATAAGATAATCATTGCAACCTATGCTGGGGTAGAAGATGAAGAAATAGATTATTTTCTTCCAAAGATTTTAATTATGGATGAAGACAACAAGATTAAAGAAATCAAATAGGTAGAAACGCAGAAAAAATCACTTTGCGTCGCCTCGTCTTTCGACTATTTTAAACAGTTTGAATAACAGTGTTTCTCTTGACTCTTTATTCTAAATTGTAATTAGGTGCTTCTTTCGTAATTATAACATCATGGACGTGGCTTTCTCTAATCCCTGCTGGAGTTATTCTAATGAATTGTGCCTTCTCTTGCAGTTCTGGAATCGAATGGCAGCCTGCATAGCCCAATCCGGATTTTAACCCGCCTACCATCATTTTGACGATATTCACAGCGCTTCCTTTATAAGGGACTCTCCCTTCTATTCCTTCAGGGACGAGTTTGCTTTCTGTAGTCTGAAAGTCTTGAAAGTATCTATCTCTGCTTCCATGCTGCATGGCTTCCAATGAGCCCATGCCCCGGTATGTTTTATAGGAACGTCCCTGGAAAATAACAGCTTCACCAGGAGATTCATCTGTCCCAGCAAGAAGATTTCCTATCATAACAGAGCTGGCGCCTGCGACCACGGCCTTTGTGATGTCGCCTGAATATTTTATGCCTCCGTCAGCGATAAGTGGAATGTTTTTTTCTCTGGTAACAGAAAATACATCAGCGATCGCTGTAATCTGGGGAATTCCTGCTCCCGACACAATGCGTGTTGTGCAGATAGAACCAGGACCTACTCCCACCTTGACAGCATCGACGCCTCTGTCAATAAGGTCTTTGGCAGCATCAGCTGTGCCAATATTTCCAGCAATTAGTTCTTGTTTGGGAAATTCATTTTTGAGCTTCTCAATTGTGTCTAAAACTCTTTGTGAATGTCCATGAGCAGTGTCAACCACTAAAACATCCACTTTGGCTTTAATGAGGGCTTTTGCTCTTTCAAGAGTTTCTTCTGCCACCCCAACAGCAGCTCCCACTCTAAGCTGGCCAAAATTGTCTTTTGATGCGTTAGGATACTGGATTCTTTTAAGAATATCTTTGTAGGTTATCAACCCTTTGAGGCGGTGTTTTTCATCCACCATTAGAATTTTTTCAATTTTGTGTT
>DAOUSP010000090.1 GCA_030627155.1 Candidatus Aminicenantota bacterium | reverse complement strand
GTGAATACGAACTTATTTGATGCTGCGGTATATTTTCCTCCTCCATCTGGGAAACAATCGATAGAAGCCTCTTTGCGTATTCAAGGGAAGAGCATTCCTGCCGCTATACGTTTTTATGGGGAAGAGCAAAAGAAGGAAGAAAATCGGACTTTTGCTCGAATTCAATTATCCCGCCATCTTCCTTTATATTGGAAGGACTCCTTTGAAGTGATTGCACCAAAAGGGAAAGGGGTTTTGGGAGAAGGATTTGTCCTTGCTCCGCTTGCGGAAAAATCTGACAAAAAAATGCTTAAGAAGAGAACGGTTTTTCTACAGGAACTTTTGGGAAGTCCCAAGGAAATGCTGTATGTGCTTGTAAGGAAAGAAGGAATAAAAGGCCTAAAAGAAATAGATATCATTCACTTTTCAAACTTTTCTAGAGAAACTATTCTTTCTCTTAGCCAGGAATTAGAGGCAGAAAAAAAAGTGCGAATCATCTCATTTTCGCCATTGTGGCTTCTTTCCCAAGAAGGCCTTGCGTTTCTTAGCGAGAGACTTGTCGCCTTTTTGTCCTCATATCATGATAAACATCCGGAATTTATTGGAGTTCCCTTATCGTCCATATATACCAGATTTAAGACCCACTCCAGAATTTTAAATTTATCATTGAAATATTTGCTTCAGGCAGGAAAAGTCAAAAAAGTCGACAACTTATTATCTCTTTCTGATTTTTCAGTCGTTATATCTCCAGAAGAAGAGAAAATCCTATGCGAGATGGAAGAAATGACTAAGAGAGGAGAGCTTCAATCAGTTTCCTTCGATGATTTACAGCAGAGGTTTCGCCTGTCTACTAATAAGTTGAATATCCTGCTCTCTCTTCTCATAGAACGTAGAAAGATCGTTCAGGCGAAAGAAGGTTTTTTCCTTCATTACCAATGGCTGGATGAAATCATAAAGAAGATCCGCTCCACAGGAAAGAAAGAAATGACGGTTTCAGAATTTAAGGCCATGACTGGCTTGTCGCGGAAATATGCTATTCCTCTTTTAGAGCTTCTTGACCAGATGGGAGTCACACGTAGAAAGGGAGCATCGCGTGAGATTTTATAAGGGGCCTATTTCCTTACTTTTCCTGCTTTTTCTTTTTTCCCTTGTCTTTTTGGTCTAAGGCAGATTTCAGCTTTTCGGCAAATACACCAAACACAGGTCCTTGTGGGCTGAATGGTTTGACTTTCCCTTTTTTTTCTGTTTTTATATCTAATTCTTCTTCAGTTTCTTTTTTCTCTTTAGCTTTGACTGCAATCATGGCTTCCTGTTCAAATTCTTCAAGTTCTATACGCTCTTCAATAAATTTTTTCGCTCCCTTTCTTTTGCGGGGAGCCTTTTCCGCCTCTAATTCTATCCTATGTTTTTTCTTCTTGAATTCTTTTTCTTTTTTTGGTCTTTCAACGAATTCTTCTTTGGGAGCCGGAGGAGATTCTATGGCTTCTAAGGTTTGGATTTCTTCGATTTCCTCTTCAGCCGGTTCAATGGTTGAAACAGAAGAAACAGGAGGAGAAGGAGTTTCTGGAATTGGGAGAGGTTCCATTTCTACAGGAATTTCCACGGGCTCTTCCTTTATGATTTCTTCTTCTGTTTTTATTTTCTCTTCATAGATGAAAATCCCTTTCTTCTTTTCGGATGGAACAAACTCTGGAAAGCTAAGCAGTGTCATTTCAACCTCTTCCTGGGTGGTCTGTTTGAGCATGTCTACTAAATGGAAAGCCCTTAGGTAATGAAGAGATTTGTTGTCTTTTTCGATGCCAAAATTTTTATAGATAAGAATGAGGAGCTCCCTAAGGTCAATCCCTTCTCTATTATCATAAAGCGTAAAAAGCTTTTCGAGAGTCTCGCATTCAATGTGGATGATTTTATTTGGTGTGAAGAACGAAAACATCTCTTCGCCGGTTAAGGCAAACTGGTCAGCTTTAGGATCGTAAGTAACCTTTGAGACTGAAAATTTTTTCTTTGTTTTTTTCATCCAAAAATTGAATTTAGTGATGCCCTGCCTTTCCAGGGTGAGGCTTGCGCCTTGGGGTACGTTATGGGTTTCGAAAAATTCTTTCAGCCCAAGAAATATACACAAAGACGGATAATAATAAACGATGTAGTCTTTCGACATTTCCGTATCTGTAAAGATATATTCTATACAATGAGATAAATTCTTGCTCAGTTTTTCAGGAATCTTTATTCCTCCAGAAAGTATTTCTCTCCATGTGAGATAGATTTTTAATGGAAAATCATTAGTCGTAGTGATTTCACTTATTTGTTTTCCTTCCTCATATGGAAGCGCTGCTTTTGGGGCCAAAAGGGGCAAGTTTTCTGTAAAAGACTCAAGGACCTTTTTGAGATGCCATTTCCCCCATTTTTCTGGAAAAACAAAGACGAATTTTTTCTTATGTTTTTTCTCTAAACAGTGATTTAAACTTAAGCAGTAAAGTTCAAAGAGATCGCTTGCAGGTTTCTGCTTAAAATACTTTACCACCATGTCTTCTGTGGACATCGATTCCTTAGTTTCAAGCAGATGATTTTCGATTTCCTTGATCTTTTCTTCTGAAATAGAGATGCATTTTTCTTTGAGCTGCCAGTAATGGCTCCAATTAAAAAACTGTGAAGAATGGGCAAGAGCACCCTTCAGGTTTTTCTCCAGAGACTTCAAGTCTTTTTCTGTCATAGGAAGCTCATGAAGCCGTGGGTCCTCTTCTCTATTTAATACTTCTGGTGTTTTTGCTTTTCCTTCCAGACTGCTTGGAATTAGAACCTGGGTTTTTGTTTTTTTCATATAATCGATGTGCTTGCGGAATGTTCCTCCCCCACTGAAATCGACTTCGAGCATCTCACAGTTGAAATTTTCATAGGAGATTTTCTTTATAACCTTAAGAACTACTGCTCCTGTAAACATTTCTGTGCCTTTACTGCTGACCATAAGAGGCTCATTGTATTCTTTGTAAACAATGTCTCCTACTTCATATTTGCAGTAAGGGTCATATTTTTTGACCGCTTGATTCATCTGGCTTTCTGCTTTTTTGAAAGCCAGTTTTCTTGTGAGCTCTTGTATATGCAGAGGGTTGTTGATTTTAGAGAGTTCCTCGGCTAGAAATGAAAGGTCATCTCCAGAGATTTTTGTAAATTCTATTAGTTCAATCATTTTTATTTATTCTCTTTTAATAGTAATAGAAGAAGCGTTTTTTGTACATGAAGACGATTTTCTGCCTGGTTAAAAACAACAGACTGCTTGGAATCTATGACTTCATCCGTAACTTCTTCTCCGCGGTGTGCTGGAAGACAGTGCATGAATAATGCATCTGGCTTGGCTTTTGCCATAAGGTTGCTATTAACCTGATATGGAGAAAATATTTTAATCCTTTGCTCCTTTTCATGTTCCTGCCCCATAGATGCCCAGGTGTCTGTGTAAACAGCATCTGCTCCCTTAACAGCTTCGAATGGGTCATTTGTCAGATTAAACCGGAAACCAGAATCTTTCCCGTCTTCAGCGGCTTGTTTTACGATTTCAGGGTTTGGTTCATAACCAGAAGGAGTGGCGATTGCCATTTCACACCCGGCTTTTGCCGAAGCGAAAAGAAGGCTGTGACACACATTGTTTCCATCGCCCACATAGGCTAACTTGATCTTTGCTAATGCGCCTTTTTTTTCTTTGATTGTGAAGAAATCTGCCATTGCCTGGCAGGGATGGAGAAGGTCAGTTAAAGCGTTTATCACAGGAATATGTGTGGATTGCGCAAGGTCGAAGACGATTTGGTGGGCAAAGGTCCTGACCATGATGCCATGAACCCAGAGTTCAAGATTCTTTGCAATATCGGAAGGAGCTTCACGTGTTCCTATCTGGATATCAGAAGGGGCAAGATAGATCGCTTTCCCTCCAAGCTGCAACATCCCAACTTCAAATGTCATCCTTGTTCTAAGAGAGGATTTTTGGAAAATCATAGCAAGGATTTTATTTTTGAGCTTTTTCTGGAAGCGCTGAGGCTTTTCTTTCATTACTTTTACGAAATCTAATATTTCGCTGAATTCATAAAGAGATAAATCGTGGATTGAAATGAAGTCTTTATGCATCATTTATTTCTCCTGGAAACAGTTGATATTATCTTAGTGCCGGAACGATTGATTAATGCCGCCTTCAAATGGCTTGCAGAGGTTATCAAAACCTCTTTGCCTCCGCTACGAATATATTCCATGGCGGCTTTGATTTTTGGCTCCATAGATCCTGAGGGAAACTGGCCTTCATCAAGGTGCTTCTGGGCTTCTTGAATTGTCATAAGAGAAATTGGCGTTTCATCCGGAGTGCCAAAGTTGATATAAACGCGTGGCACACCTGTTAAAATTATGAAAAGATCGACGCCTACTTCCCTGGCGATAAGGCTTGCGGCGTAGTCCTTATCGATGACTGCTTCAACTCCCTGGAAAAGGCCCCGTCCGTTGATGATTATAGGGATTCCGCCTCCTCCTGCAGCAATGACAATTTTTCCAGAATGAACCAGGTCATGGATGATCTGCTTAGGCACGATATCTATTGGCCTTGGTGATGGAACAACCTTGCGGTACCCCCGTCCAGCATCTTCAATCATGGTCCATTTTTTTTCTCGAGCCAGCATCTGGGCACGATATTTGGAATAAAAAGGGCCAATCGGTTTTGTGGGATTATTAAAAGCTGGGTCATCCCTATCAACGACCACTTGAGTTATCAAGGTTGCAACTTCCTTGTCTAAAGAATTTTTGCGGAGTTCGTTGACAAGGGCCATTTCAAGCATAAAACCCATGCTGCCTTCTGTCATTGCATCACAAACCTCCAGAGAAAAAGGAGGAATTTTATTGACAGCTTCTTCCATTTGAATCAAAATATTCCCTACCTGGGGACCATTGCCGTGAACAATGATTAGCTCATATCCTTTTTTCACGATTTGTACCATTAATTGAGCTGCTTTCTGGGAATTTTTCATCTGCTCAGACTGCAGTCCACGTTGGTTATCTGAAAGAATGGCGTTGCCACCAAAAGCAATCAGGGCGATTTTTTTATTCATCAGAATTTATTAAGAATCTCCTCTTTATTAAGTTTTATTTAAAATAAGTTTTATTTAAAAAAAGATTAGTAATTATAATACAGACGTTGGGATTAATCAATAGAGCTAAATGAGCTAGACGAGCTAGACTGGCTAGACGCGCTAGAATCGCAATACTTATCTCATTTTCGCTTTCGTTTTTTGTGAGAAGGGCGGGGTGTAGTGCTGGGAGCATATGGCTTGCGGATCTTCTGCCAGGCGGGTTTTTGGCGTCTATTTATTTTTCGAGGCATTACAATCCTGAATCATAAGGTGTAAATTTCGGCATGTCGTCTTTGTGTGTCAAAATCTGAAAGAATGCTTATCATGTGCTTCTCTCCTCGATATACTACATTATTATATCAAATCCGGGACACAATACCCATTTTACTATTTCCGTAGAGCCTGGAGAGCCAAGATAAGTGAGGAGTGAGGAGTAAAGAGTGAGGAGTTAGGAGTGGAGTGAAGAAGGGCTCTTCCTTTAAACAAAGAGGAGGCAAGGGGTCAAGGGGGTCAAGGGGTCAAGTCTTACATTATAACATTTTTCGCGATGCGGTTGGCTGATCAATGGTCTGAAGCCACAGAATAAACAGGAAAAAATGTTATAATGTAAGACTTGACCCCT
>DAOUSP010000176.1 GCA_030627155.1 Candidatus Aminicenantota bacterium | reverse complement strand
TCTTTAGGCATAAGAGACAGCATCATTGACAAGATTTTCATTGCTCCAAATTTTTTACAGGAGAAAATCTTATGATTAATTTAAGCGGAGCTAAAGTATTGGTTACTGGCGGCTCGAGAGGCATTGGCCGTGCAACGGCTATTCTGTTTGCTAAAGCAGGATGTGATGTTGCAATAAATTATCTCAGGAGAAATGAGGCAGCCCAACAGGTGAAGCAGACTATAGAAGAACTTGGAAGGAAATGCTTGGCCTTTCAAGTGGATGTTACATGCAAAGACAGTGTAAGCAATATGGTGAATAAAATCATTAACGATTGGGGAGAAATACATACGTTGGTAAATAATGCAGGAATATGGACATATGGAGAGATGGGAAACATGAGTGAGAGAGTATGGGCAGAAACCATGAAAATAAACTTGGATAGTGTTTTTTATTTCTGCAATGCAATTGTGCCGTATATGAAGAAAGCCAGAAAAGGAGTAATCATCAATGTTTCTTCTACTGCCGGGATAAGAGGAGAAGCCTTCCATTCTCATTATGCTGCATCAAAAGGAGCAATTATCGCCTTTACAAAGTCTCTTGCAGTAGAGCTTGCTCCATATAACATCAGGGTGAACTGTGTTGCTCCAGGCTGGGTAGATACTGATATGTGCACAGAAGTTTTCAGAGACGAGGAATATCGAAAAAAAGTTGAAGAAAGCATTCCTTTAAAAAAAATTCCTCCTCCAGAAGATATAGCTGGCCCCATCATTTTCTTATCCTCACCCTTGGCTCGCCATATTACAGGTGAAGTTCTGAATGTCAATGGGGGTTCTATATTATTTATGTGAAGGATAAGAACAGGCTTGCTTAATATTCGAGATTTTGGTAGTTTTTAATCATTAATGCAAAGAGGAGGCCTTAATGGAGGAAGAAATAGGGAAAATCACACATTATTTTTCAAAAATCAATGTGGGCGTATTAGAACTTACCAAAGGAAAACTCAAGGTAGGAGATACAATTCATATTAAGGGACATACAACAGACCTGTTCCAGAAGGTGCAATCTATGCAGATAGAACACAGCCCTGTCGAATCTGCCTCAGTTGGTGAATCTATAGGATTAATGGTCGAAGGCCCGGTTCGAGAAAATGATTTGGTTTTCAAAGTTACAGAAGAAGAATAAATTTCTTGACATCGTTTTTTTATTTATGATATTCAAGTAAAAGATTTATGGAAAAGAAGTTTTTATCAATTATAATTGTCCCTCATCATAAAGGAAAACATAAAACCCTCTCATTTTCAAAAAGGAAGATTAAGTATTTAACTGCTGCAGGTGTCTTTTTATCTCTGTTGATGACAGCTTTTCTTGTGGATTACTTTACAATGAATGTGACCAGGCGTAAGTATAAAGAGCTATACACTGAGAACCAGCAGCAAAGGCAACAAATTGCTTCTTATGAAGATTCTATAAACAGACTCAATGCCACCATAGATAACTTCGAGAGATATGCCAAAAAACTCAATGTCATGGCGGGCTTAAAGTCTATGGATGTTTTAGACATGGAACCTGGAATTGGCAGTGGAAGTCCTGAACCAGATATAAATGCCGGAATAACTCCTCAGAATCTTACTCTGGACAATATCAAAGATATTAGTCAAAAAGCAGATGGTGTAGAAAAGAATTTAAATACATTGATGAATTTTTTTGAGGATCAATCCTTAAAGCTTGCAGCTACTCCCACAATTTGGCCAACAAAAGGATGGGTGACATCTCCTTATGGATGGAGGACAGACCCTTTTACACAAAAGAGGGCTTTTCATTGGGGGATTGATATTGCCACTCATTTTGGAAATCCTGTATTGACAACTGCTGATGGTGTTGTTATTCAGACAAAAAATGAAAAAATCGGCGGAAAGACCATAAAAATCAGCCATCGTGGTGGGTATACTACTGTATACTGTCATTTGAGTAAAATATTAGTCCGTCCAGGACAAAAAATAAAAAGAGGGGAAACCATTGGATTGATTGGAAAGACAGGAAAAGCATTAGGACCTCATCTGCATTATGAGGTCCGGCTCAATGGGAAATCCCTGAATCCTTATTACTATATCTTAGAAGAATAATTAACCACAGGTTTCTAAACTACGAAAACAAATCCCCTGGTTTTATGTTTACTCCAAGTGAGAATGAATAAGCGGACATTTCTTTTCTGTTCTCTGGCCGTAGAGATTCGATGAGATAAACGCTTCCCTGGCCACAGCACACTTCGATGCCATCTTTTTTTATTTTCAGTATCTCTCCAGGGTTCGCCGAATGAATGACTTCTTCCTTTATCCCTTTTCCCATTGTAATTATCACACGCTTCCCTTGAAAAAATGAAAAAGCTGACGGCCAGGGAGTAAAAGCCCGCACATGTCGGTCGATGGACAGTGCATCCTTGTGCCAGTCAATCTGTCCGTCTTCTTTCTTTAATTTTGGAGCATAAGTTGCTTGAGAATGATTTTGTTTTTGTGCTTGAATGTTTTTTAAATTTGCGATTGTCTTTACAAGAAGCTCTGCTCCTATGGTAGATAGCCGGGCCTCGAGTTCGCCAGCATTTTCATAAGGAAGAATATCTGTTTTTTCCTGAGAGAGGATGTCTCCTTCGTCCATTTTTTCGTTTAGCTTGAAAATTGTTATGCCTGTAGTTTTCTCTCCATTTAAGAGTGTCCATTGAACAGGGGAAGCACCTCTGTATTTTGGAAGGAGAGAGAAATGGACATTGATAGATTGATGTTTAGGTATCTCAAGAATAGAGAGAGGGATAATCTGTCCGTAAGCCACCACAACGTTCAAGTCAGGTTCAATATTCTGGATTTTTTCCACTGCGATTTGGTCAAACTTAATTCTTTCTGGTTGATACACAGAAATCCCTTTTTTAATAGCAAATTTCTTCACTGGAGATTGCGTCAGTTTTTTTCCTCTTCCTGAAGGTCTTTCTGGCTGGGTGATGATTAATGCGATCTGATGGCCCTCCTCCATAAGTCGTGATAAAGAAGGTATGGCTGAAGCTGGGCTTCCGAAAAATACAATCTTCATTTAATTAAACCGTTGGATAAATTCTTATTCAATTTCTTTTTTATGAGAGTTCTTTTCAAGTGAGAGAGGC
The DNA here is from genome assembly GCA_030627155.1 of Candidatus Aminicenantota bacterium. GTDB lineage: Bacteria > Acidobacteriota > Aminicenantia > Aminicenantales > Aminicenantaceae > Kmv29. The sequence goes on along the minus strand of DAOUSP010000176.1, from coordinate 437 downwards.
GGTCAATAAATAGCTTTCCGTTTAAATGGTCAATTTCATGGCAAAACACTCTTGCCAAAAGACCATCTGCTTCAATGATTTTTTCATTTTCTTTTAAATCAATTCCTTTGACTAAAACCCGGGCAGGGCGGATGACGTTCTCTTGAACATCTGGAACAGAAAGGCATCCTTCTTCAAGAATTGTCTCTCCTTCCTGCTCCAGAATTTCAGGATTTATCAAGATGATCAGGTTCCCTGCTTTTTCTCCGATAGTTAAATCTATGGTTATCAGACGAAAGCTTTGATTGACCTGGGGAGCAGCAAGACCGATGCCAGGTGCATCATACATGGTTTGGATCATATTTTGCGAAAGCTGCTCGATTTCTTTATCAATATTTTTGATATCTTTGGCTTTTTTATGAAGAGTTGGACTGCCATATTTAATTATAGGTAGTACT
>DAOUSP010000094.1 GCA_030627155.1 Candidatus Aminicenantota bacterium | reverse complement strand
TCTTCAGCTAAATCGACTCCGAAAACCTCTTCCAATTCTTCGACCTCAGCATCTCCCAAAACTATATATTCGGAAGGCCCTTTCCTTACGATTTGAACAGCTTCCTTATCATATTCATCTTGGATTTCGCCCACGATTTCTTCCATAAGGTCTTCCATTGTCACCAGGCCAGAGACGCCACCATGCTCGTCAACAACGATTGCCAATTTCTGCCTTCTTTTTTGAAACTCTTTGAGAAGTTCGGCGACCTTCATGGTTTCAGGGATGAAATAGGCAGGCCGGATGAGATTGTTGATGGGGGCATTTTTATGTTGATCTTCTGAGTACTCAAGTAAGTCCTTTGCATTTATGATCCCCTCGATATTGTCTATGTGGTCTTTATACACAGGAATACGAGAATGCTTTTCTTTGATGACTATATTTCTTAGTTTTTTGATCGTTGCATCTTTTGAAACACAGGCCATTTCGACTCTGGGGGTCATGATTTCTCTGACAATTGTATCTCCGAACTCCACTACACTTTTTAAAAGCTTTCCTTCTTCTTTTTCGATTATCCCTTCCTCTTTAGCTTCGTCAATAAAAGCCTGGATTTCTTCTTCAGATGCTTCATGCTGTGCTTCTATGACCCTGTCAATTGACATTATTTTCATGAGAAAAAGAATTGGTTTCGATAAAAAGTAGGGGAGGTTGTAGGAAAGAAGAAAGAGATTAAAAATAAAATTTTTATTAGAGGCGTTTATCAAACGCGGAAAAAAGTCAAATAAGATGAAAGAAACTGCGAGATAAATAAGAAAAAGCCAAAGCGGCCAGAATCTTAACCCTGAAAAAATAGTGTAAAGATAAACAAGAAAAGCAAGGATGAAGAAAAACCTCATAAATTCTATTGAAATTTTTAATTCATCATAGATTTCAAGAATTTTTCCCCGGAATTCTTTTTCTTTGTCTTCAAGTAAACGGCTGATTGAGATTTTTGAAAGAGAGTTTAATGACATGTGAAAAAGAGAAAATAGAAATGCTGCTGCAAAACTCAACCCAAAACCAATCCATTTGATAAATTCTGTTTCCATGTTAACCTTCTAATAATAGATTTGTTATTTTTTTTTCCTCTTCCTCCAAACCCTTAAAGTGTTCATATCCGACAAGATGGAGAAAACCATGGATTGTTAATAGTTCCAGTTCTCGTTCCAGCCCGTGTGTTTTGTTCAAACACTGTCGAAAAGCTTGTGGAATAGAGATGATGATGTCTCCAAGGTAAAATTTCCCATCGGCAGCTTTTTCTCTAATAGGGAAGCTGAGAACATCAGTTGAAGAATTTTTCCGTAAAAATTTTCGGTTCAAATTCTTAATGACTTTATTGGTGACGAAAGCTAATGTCACTTCTGACTCCTGGAGGTTATAATGACTGGACAGTTTTTGTAAAAGCTTTAGAAATGGCTCTTTTGAAATCCAGTATCTATTTTGTTGATTTATGATTTCGATCATTGGATTTTATTATCTTTTCTGGCGTTAGTTTCATTTTTGATTCAAAATCAAAGCCAGGATACTCTAAACGGTGATGATAGATTGTGTAAAGAGTTGTGAGAAATGAATTGGCAATGGACTTTAATTCTTTAAGCGAAAAATTAGAATCATCCATTTGTCCATCTTGAATATAATTGTTGAATATATCTGTGATTACCCGCTTTAGGTTTGCTTTAGTTGTGGATTTTAAGCTTCGAGAGGCAGCTTCAACGGAATCAGCGAGCATAATTAAAGCAGCTTCTTTACTTTTAGGCCGTGGTCCTGGGTAACGGTAACTTTCTTCTCCTATTTTATGCATTTCAGGATCGTATTTTTCTTTTGCCTTTTCAAAAAAGTATTTAACCAATGAGTTGCCATGATGCTGCTCGATTATCTCCCGTATTTTTTTTGGAAGCCGTAGTTTTTTTGCAAGCTCTAAGCCTTCCTTCACATGGCTTACAATGACAAGAGTGCTCATGCTTGGTTTAAGGTCTTTATGCATGTCAAAGTTACGGGTTCTGTTTTCCATGAAGTATTCAGGCCTCTTTATTTTTCCAATATCATGATAGAGGGAGCCTGCCTTGATTAACATGGAATCGAGTTTGATTTCTTCAGCAGCCTTCTCTGATAACGTGGATACGATTAGAGAATGATGGTATGTTCCTGGAGCTTCCATAGCCATCTTCCTGAAAATAGGAAGATCAGAATTAGTAATCTCAAGAAGTTTTGATTGTGTTACAATCCCAAATACTGATTCATAGATAGGAAGAAACAGAAATGCCAAGGTAGCACTTAAAATGCCACCTGAAATTCCCATTAAAAGTTCACTGGCAAACACATCCAGAAAAGCCATTTTTTCGCTGATTAGATGAAAAGTAATGATGACAAAAGCATTGATTGGGGCAATAACCAAAATTCCTGCTCTGAAGATGGATGTTCTTTTCTGTTTGCCATAGTATTTAATGCCGTAAATTGCTGCGAATCCGCCAAGCAAGCTGAATATCACAAGATAAAGGTTGGCTTTAAAAAGATAGCCCACAAAAATACTGTTAACGACTGTGACAATCAGAGCAATGTGAGTTTGTGTTAAGAAAGCCAACAGGAGGACACTGAATTGATATGGAAAAGCATACCTGTAACTTTCACTATGTCTTAGTAAAAAGAAATCTGTACTCATGCTGAAGGTATCCTCTAAAAAAATCGAAAGCTTATAAAATATTAAGCTTAAAACAAGAGTGATGCCTATCATGACGAAGTTTTTTAATGCATTTTGGCTGCCGAGTATAGATTTTATATAAAACCATAGGATAATAAACAGAAGTCCAAACAGGAGAAAAGTTCCTATAAAATTTATTATCCAGTTGGGTTTAGCCTCAAGGTTTTTGTTAATGAGATTTATTTGTTTTATGGCTTCCTGGTCAACTTCATCTCCCTTCCGGACAATTACTTTCCCCTTTTTTATTGTGTAAAAGACTGTTTCTACTCTGGAGCAAGCTTTTTCTTTGCGGGCGTCGGTTTCCATCTTATTGTAATTAATATTAGGAGAAATAAATTCGTGTGAAAGCTGTGTGAGGAGAGATTTTTCATTTTGGGAGAGCTCAAGATTGTTTATTTCTTCAGATAATTTTTCCTTACTTTCTTTTATATCCTGGATTTCTGGAATTCTTGAAATTTTTTCACTTCCATCACCTTTGATAATAGTGAATCCAGTCTCTTGTTCCCCATGAATGAAAAGGTTTTTGCTGACAATTATTCCTTGCTCAGAAATTTTTCCAATCAGGTTTATAAGGATTTCTTCAAGACGGGCATTAAATTTCAATTTGACAAGGGTTTTTATAGTATTTGTAGTAGGTTCAATGCCGTATTTTTCTGATGCCGTCTGCTTGAAATCTTCTATTTTTTTTGTGGTCACATTATTCTTAAAAAGCTCACGTCCAGCACTGAAGAACTCCCGGATTTTTTCTTCTGTAGTTAGAAATACATTCTGGTCGATTATATAAACAGGAAGAACCGAGTCTTCGGCTTCTTTGATTCTTTTTTCGGTTGTTTCTTTATCCTCAATTATGAGGTCAGAAGGAGCAATGATATCTTTTGAGGCAATTTCTCCTTCTTGAAGTGCCGGTAAAGATCTGGAAGGAACGTAAGAAAGAAAATAGGAAAGCACAACTACAAAAATAAATACGAAAACAAAAGGTTCCTGTATGATTCTTACCCAGAATTTTAGTTTATTTTTTTTATGGCCTTGTGGAGAGCTGTCTTTTGATTCTTTAGAAAGAGAATTTGATTTTTTAAAGAAATCAAGATTTTTGAAAGAAAAAGTATTCATTTGTTTCTGTGTTTATTTTCAGCTTTTTGATATGCCTTAATTATTTTTTGCACCATTGGATGTCTTACGACATCTTTTTCATTGAAATGGACGAAAGCAATTTCTTTGATTTTAGAAAGAATCTTTATTGCGTGGAGAACTCCAGATTTTTCAGGGTGAGGCAGGTCGATTTGAGTGATATCAGCAGTCACGACCATTTTTGAATCGAAACCAGTTCTGGTTAATATCATTTTCATCTGTTCTTTTGTTGTATTTTGGGCTTCGTCAAGAATGATAAATGCGCTATTGAGTGTCCGTCCTCTCATATAAGCTAAAGGTGCTATTTCAATTATACTGCTTTCAATGAGACGGTTGGCCTGCTCCAGGCGGGCTAAATCAAAGAGTGCATCATAAAGAGGACGAAGATATGGATTGATTTTTTGAGCTATATCCCCAGGAAGAAATCCTAATTTTTCACCTGCCTCAACAGCCGGGCGTGTGAGGATTATGCGGTTAACAAGCTTATTCTGAAGAAACGAAAGAGCCATAGCCATTGCCAAATAAGTTTTGCCTGTTCCAGCAGGCCCGATACCAAAGACTAAATCATAATTTTTTATAGCGTTAATATATTCCTGCTGGTTATAGCTTTTTGAGATTACTGTTTTTCGAGAGAGGCTTAGTGGTTCGGAAGAAAAATAGTCTTCAAGGCGACGGCCTAAACCTTCTTCTAAGAGGTCAAGGACGACATGAAAATCGTTCTCTTTAAGAGAGTGTCCCCTGTCTTCAAGTTCTTTTATTTTTTCGAAGTAATATTTAGCAAATGTTTCTTTGTCTTCAGGACCATCAATGATTAAGCTTTCGCCTCGAACCGAAAGACTTACTCCTAATCTTTGTTCTAATTTCTTTAAATTTTTGTCCATGACGCCAGAAAAGGCGCTTTTTCGGATATAAGAGTATTCGATTTTTTCCATATTAATGTTAGATAGTTAGGGAGGATTCATTGTTCTTCTTTCTAAATTATAAACATCAAAAGGTAAGATTTGTCAAGTCAATCAGTGAGGAGTGAGGAGTAAGGAGTGAGGAGTGAGGAGGAAAAAGATAGATGCGCTAGACGGGCTAGACCTGCTAAAAAAGAGTAAGTAGTTGCCTCTGTCATTTTAATAACGAGATTGCCGCGCTCCTTTCAGTCGCTCGCAATGACGACAAGGGAAGTGAAAAGTGAGGAGTGAGGAGTAGGGAGAAGCCGAGATAAGCTTGAAAAAAATCTCAAGCTGGTGTATAAATCGAAGTTAATTCGAAGTGATATCAATCTTATTCGGATTTTAACAGCATAAAATAAAGGAGACAAAAATGGATAAAGAGTTCACGACTGTTTCTATCCCCACATCATTGTATAAAAAGATTGAAGAAAAGATTAAAGGTTCAGAAATCACATCAGTTGCAAGTTATATAACAAAGGTCTTAAGAGAAAGCATTTCAAAAGAAGAACAAGTGCAAGAAGCTTTCAGTAAAGAAGACGAAGAGAAGGTAAAGGAACGGTTAAAGGCACTGGGATATATTGACTAAACCATAATAATTCAGGGGGACGTTGTTTTTTTTAATGAGTCCTCGATTCTATGTATTGAAAGGAGAAGAGAATGATTGGTCCTCACGGAGGGAAAATAGTTGAGCGGTATTTATTGGAGGGGGAAAAAGAATCAGTTATCGAGAAAGCCAAAGGATTGCCTTCTATTAAACTGAATC
>DAOUSP010000155.1 GCA_030627155.1 Candidatus Aminicenantota bacterium | reverse complement strand
TCAGCAAAAAAGAAGCAGAGAGAGCCAGAACAAGAAATGAAACCGCAATTACATCTAAGAGTGTCCTATTTATATCCCACCCTGTTAGTGAGTCAAATAGAAACTTCAGGTAAGAAGAAGACATATCGAAATGCCCTAATTTCATCCTCACCTGATAATGCCATTCAGTTAAGGGACAGAAACCAAATCCATACCATATACCAATGAAAAACCAGGAAAAAGCCGTCAATATAGAGACAACAAAATGAGCCTTTCTTGACTTCCTCCATATCCACCCAAAAACGATAAAAAAACCAGCATTGAATGAAAGACAAAAAAGAACTTGTCTAGAAAAACATACATGTCTAAATCAAATCAATACCTCATTTTTGAATTTTAGTTAATTCAACAAGTAAATTCCTGGTTGCTTTGGGGGACTCCAAATAAAACCCGGCCTGAGACTGTTCATAGCCTACTTTGATTGAATATGCTGTGCTGGGCAAAACTTTGAATACATCTTCATCAGTCCAATCATCTCCTACGGCAAGAATAAAGTCCCATTTATTCTTCGAAAGCCACGGCATTAACCCGTTCCCCTTGTCTATTCCGAAAACTCTGACTTCAATAACTTTATTGCCGTGCATTACCTGAAGGTCGGTATTGGCCAAAAACTCGATTAAGTAATCAAACAACTCGCTCGACTTTAGTTGACTTAATTCTGGATTAGCATTTCGATAATGCCAGGCAATTCCATACTCCTTTTCTTCCACTAGAGATCCTGGAACACGGATTTCATAATTTTTAAGAATCGGCTTTAATTGTTCTTTCCATTCACCGGATAAACCCTTATGTTTTTCCCATTCATGGTCAGGGGATCTTCTAATCCATGCACCATGCTCGGCAAGCAGACCGCAAGGCACTTCTCCCAACCACTGTTCCAATGTTTTTCTGTCTCGCCCACTCACAATAACTAATGTATTGCCAGGATTATTGGCAAGAGAAAGAAGAATCCTTATCAACTCAACATCTGGTTTCGCCTGTTCGGGTTTTTTTGTGAAGGAAATTAAGGTGCCGTCATAATCGAGGAGCAAAAGCCGATTCTTGCTTTTTTTAAAATCACATATGAGTTTTTTTTTCCATTCTTCATTGAGCTTTCGATGCTCACGATGAGCCTGCATTTTCTTAACTTCTTTAATCTCTTCTATGAAGCTTCCGGCCCATTGAAATACATCATTTTCAAAAAGGCGCTTTCTCATGAATTCCATCCCTCTTACCTGTTCTTCTTCACTCATCTCGAGAGCCTGGAGTAACGCATCAGCCATGTCTTCTCTATTATTCACATTAACCAGTAAGGCTTCTCCCAGTTCAGCTGCCGCCCCGGCTGTTTCACTTAGTACAAGCACGCCTCTGTTATCTTTTTTACATGCGACAAATTCTTTTGCCACCAAATTCATGCCGTCGCGTAATGGAGTAATAAGAGCAACATCAGCCACAGAATAGAGAGGCATAAGTTTCTCAAAAGGAAGAGATCGATATATATAATGAATGGGAACCCAACCCAGCCTTCCAAAGCGGCCGTTAATTTTTCCGACCAGACTGTCAACTTCTTCTTTGAGAAGAGAGTAATAATTAACCTTAGTCCTGGAGGGTACACACAGCATGATATAAGTAAATCGATTATGCCAGTTTGGATTTTTCTCCAAAAACAGCTCAATTCCTTTTAATCGTTGAGGGATTCCTTTAGTATAATCCAAACGGTCAACAGAAAGAATGATCTTTTTCTTATCTGCCCACATTTCATCTTTCAACTTGTCTATTTCATTCTTTATCGAAGGCTTCTCCAGAAGTTCTTCAAATTGCTGGAAATTGACTCCCATAGGAAAACTCTCAGCTTTGACAATTCTGTTGCCTACCTGGATTGCCCCAAACTCATGTTCATATCCTAATAATCTCAATACACTGCTAAGAAAGTGTCGTACGTATTCATAGGCGTGAAAACCCAGGAGATCGGCTCCAAGAAGGCCTTCGAGAACTTCTTTCCGCCATGGCAATATGCGGAATACTTCAGAGGAGGGAAAAGGAATATGGAGAAAAAAACCGACCGAACTTTGAGGAAAAGCTTCTCTAATTAAAGAGGGCAAAAGCATAAGATGATAATCATGAATCCAAAAAATATCCTCAGGACCAGCTAATTTAATAACTTTCTGAAAAAACCTTTGATTCACTTTTTTGTAAGTCTCCCACTCTGATTTTTCAAAAGCACAATATGTCGAAAAATAATGAAAAAGGGGCCATAAAGTTCTGTTGGCAAAACCATAATAATACTTGTTTATTTCCGTCGGAGGAATAAAAACAGGGTAACATTGATGATGATGTATTAGATTGTTTTCAATGAATCTTTTTTCTTTATTGTTTACAGGCCAATAGCCTGGCCAACCGATAAAAATGGCTTCTTTCTCTTTTCTAATAGCTTGGAGACCGGTCGCCAATCCTCCAGGACTCTGTTGGACTTTCAGCGTACCCTTCCTTTTGCTTACAGTTACAGGTAGTCTGTTAGAGATAATAATGATTTTGCTCTTGGTATTATTTTTTCTTCTCATAGAGAAATATCTTTTTGCTTTTTTTGCTATCTTACTCTTTTCAGGGGAAAATTTCAAACTAACTCGAATCGGGTCTTTATTCTGCCTCAACTACAATTACTCAGGAACTCTATTAAAACTTAAGTAGTTGAGAATATATTGATCAAAAAGAAGTTCTGTCCGAATTATCTTCTGGTTGAGAAATCAATTTTACCGAAAGTGATAAAGAGGAGATTAATACCTATCAGATAGATCAAGCATAAGTGTAAGGTAATCCAAGATATGCCGCGTGATGAGGAAATTATCTTTAACAAATTTCTTTCCATTACTTCCCATTTCTTGAGCTAGCTTTTTATCCTTGAGGAGAGTGATTACTCTCTCAGCCCATCCAACAATATCATCTGGCTCGACAAGAAATCCTGTCTTATTATTAATAACCTGTTCTGGAATTCCACCAATGTTTGAGGCAACAACCGGAGTTTGCTTCCACTGAGCCTCGGTCAATGTTAATCCGAATCCCTCCCTTATGGACTTTTGCAGAATGACTGAAGATTTTCTCTGTAAAGCATTAACTAAAATCTGATTATCCCCTAAAATAAATAAAACATCGCCTTTAGCAAGATGCTTTTTGGCTCTCCTCTCAATTTTGCTGTATATGGCAAATCCCTCTGGATCATCAGGGGGCATGTTATAACAGTATACGAGGCGGCAATCTATTTTTTCTTTTACAGTTTCAAATACTTTTAATACTCCCTCGGGGTCTTTCCAAGGATCAAAACGAGAAACTTGAGTTATAAGGGGTTTATCTGTTGGGATAGCGAATTTCTTAAATATCTTGGAGATAATATCATCTGAAATTTCCATGTTTTTAGGAGAAAGAGGATCGATAGAAGGATGAATAATTCTTTGCTCAAGGAATAGGTCCTTCTTCCTGAAACGTTGGCTCGAAATTATCATCATATCATAACGTAGGATAAAGGGCTTGATATAGGACCAAATCTCCTTGTTAGGTTTGCTGATATCAATATGGCATCGCCAAATCCAAGGCTGTTTTTTCCTGTAAAATTTAATCAGAGGAAGAGGTTGGGGGTCATGTACTATAATACAATCATGATCTAAATGATTAAATCTCGAAAACCTATTATTTGAGTCCAAATAGAGATTTTTTTTGTTGAGCGACAGGTTAATTGAAGCACCCTGAAGGGCATTATGAAATTTCTTGGTCACAGAAAAAAAATCCGAAGTGCCCAACAAAACTCTCCAACCTGTATCTATTCCAACGTCATTCATCAATAACACAAGGTTATTCAATATCTCAGCAACTCCACCCCCAAGGCCTGTAGAATTAATATGGAGGATATGTTTGTTTACGAGCCTGT